>CALXBZ010000117.1 GCA_944386665.1 uncultured Clostridia bacterium | reverse complement strand
GGGTCAGAACTTACCTGACAAGGAATTTCGCTACCTTAGGACCGTTATAGTTACGGCCGCCGTTCACTGGGGCTTCAGTTCTAAGCTTCGGTTTAACCCTAACTCTTTCCCTTAACCTTCCAGCACTGGGCAGGCGTCAGCTCCTATACTTCATCTTTCGATTTAGCAGAAACCTATGTTTTTGTTAAACAGTTGCTTGGGCCTTTTCTCTGCGACTGACTTTTACATCAGCACCCCTTATTCCGAAGTTACGGGGTCAATTTGCCGAGTTCCTTAACAATGCTTCTCCCGCTCGTCTTAGGATTCTCTCCTCATCTACCTGTGTCGGTTTGCGGTACGGGCACTTATATACAATATCTACAAGCTTTTCTCGTCAGCGTGCTTCTTGATACTTCGTTACTTGTAATTTTCACTCCCCCTTGCGGGCCAAGCTTTTCCTCTTACTTGGTTATCTTCCACTTCTGCGTCCCTTGCATCTTTTAAGTATATACGTGGTGCAGGAATTTCAACCTGCTATCCATCAGATACGCCTTTCGGCCTCTCCTTAGGTCCCGACTTACCCCAGGCGGACGAACCTTCCCTGGGAAACCTTAGACTTTCGACGGGATGGATTCTCACCATCCTCTCGCTACTTATTCCAGCATTCTCTCTTCTGCTTCGTCCACAGCTCCTTACGGTACTGCTTCGTCCTACTACAGAATGCTCCTCTACCACTTGTATTATCTTTCAAATACAAATCCGCAATTTCGGTGTATAGCTTAGCCCCGGTAATTTTCCGCGCAACTTCACTCGACCAGTGAGCTATTACGCACTCTTTAAATGAGTGGCTGCTTCTGAGCCAACATCCTGGTTGTTTATGCAAAATCACATCGTTTTCCACTTAGCTATATCTTTGGGACCTTAATTGACGATCTGGACTGTTTTCCTTTTGACCACGGAACTTAGCTCCCGCAGTCTGACTCCTGAGTATTGACATATGGTATTCGGAGTTTGATAGAGTTTGGTAACCTGGTTAGGCCCCTACCTCATTCAGTGCTCTACCCCCATATGTTTTCCCTCAAGGCTAGCCCTAAAGCTATTTCGAGGAGAACCAGCTATCTCTGAGTTCGATTGGAATTTCTCCGCTATCCACAAGTCATCCGGTGCCTTTTTAACGACAATCAGTTCGGACCTCCACTAGATTTTACTCTAGCTTCATCCTGCTCATGGATAGGTCACTCAGTTTCGGGTCTATTATATATGACTTAATTCGCCCTTTTCAGACTCGCTTTCGCTTCGGCTCCGTACCTTACGTAATACTTAACCTCGCCATATACAATAACTCGCTGGACCGTTCTACAAAAAGTACGACATCGCACTCATATGGTGCTTTGTCTGCTTGTAAACATAGGGTTTCATGTTCTATTTCACTCCCCTCCCGGGGTTCTTTTCACCTTTCCCTCACGGTACTAGTTCACTATCGGTCACCAAGTAGTATTTAGCCTTACGGGATGGTCCCCGCTCATTCATACGAGATTTCTCGTGTCTCGTACTACTCTGGAATCCACTAACCTCAACTCTTCTTTCATATACTGGACTTTCACCTTCTATGGTATGCTTTCCCAAAACATTTCTATTAGAATTATTGATAGTATATCGTGGTCCGAACCCCATGTGTATTACTACTCATGGTTTGGGCTCTTCCTATTTCGCTCGCCACTACTCTAGGAATCGATTTCTCTTTCTTTTCCTATGGGTACTAAGATGTTTCAGTTCCCCACGTTCCCTTCTCATACACTACTTTACTCATGTATGGATACTTGAGCTATTTTTCTCAAGTGAGTTTCCTCATTCGGATATCTCTGGATTAACGGATATTTGCTCCTACCCAAAGCTTTTCGCAGCTTATCACGTCCTTCTTCGGCTCTTGGTGCCTAGGTATTCACCCTACGCTCTTTGTAGCTTAACCTTTTTGCATAGTCTAATCTTCGTTCTGCTTTGTCAGATTTCTTAAATTATTCGTCAATGTACCAATGTACACCTTCCTCATAATTTAATCATCTTCCTTGCATAACTTGATTATACTGTGCAATATTTTGGTCTTCATTGTTAATAATTTTTTCAATGTTTAACATTGCCTCAATTATTAATTTGGTTTAATTGTTATTCACTAGTGTTAATTTTATAAATTAAACTTATGAATATCTAGTTTACCTATTTTTTCTTCTATATATTTTTCAATGTGCTTTTAAACATCTTCATACTATATTAGTATGGTGTTTATGGTGGAGATAAAGGGAGTCGAACCCTTGACCTCCTGCTTGCAAGGCAGGCGCTCTAGCCAACTGAGCTATATCCCCATGACAAAATTCAATGTACTAATAAGAGTACATTGAAAAATAAACAATAAACCTTGAACTTCTTTCTCCTTAGAAAGGAGGTGATCCAGCCGCACCTTCTGATACGGCTACCTTGTTACGACTTCACCCCAATCATTGATTCTACCTTCGACTGCTGCCTCTAAGTAAATAGTTGGCTCACAGGCTTCGGGTATCCCCAACTCTCATGGTGTGACGGGCGGTGTGTACAAGGCCCGGGAACGTATTC
>CALXBZ010000116.1 GCA_944386665.1 uncultured Clostridia bacterium | reverse complement strand
TTTTTTTATTTCCTTGAATTTATTTTTGAAAAATAATAATTTTTTTTATATACAGCAAGTCTTTTTTTTTTACTCCAAATATATGATTTTTTTAATCTTCTAGGGGTGTCTAAACTAGAAACTACTTCTTGAGGAACTAAAGAGACTTCTATTTTTTCTATTGGGAAAGAGTAGTTTTGTCCATCATTATTATCCCACTCATTATTTGAATTTCTAAAGCATAAATTCAAACAATCACTACTAAGTAATTGAATTTCAGCTTGATAACCAAGTTCTGTTTTAATCATTTCAACTTCAGAAACATTATCCCATTGTAGTCCATAGCCATAATGAATATAAACAGCATCGTTACTCTCATCGAATAACTTACCTGTGTAAGAAATTTTTACTTTTGAATTTTCTACTAATTTATCGGTATTAAAAAATATATTTTTAACTAATTCCATTTTATTTTTCTCCTATGTATATTTATCACATACATTATAATATTAAAAAAATATATAATCAAGTATTTTACAAAAAATTTGTAAAAAAATGCAATAATTTATTGTTTGTCGTTTGTACCTAAAACTTTTCCTAATATTAGCAATGAATCATCAGATTTAATTCTAATGTCTGGAATATTTTCTTTTAAAGCTCGTAGTATTAAAACGTTCCTTTGTACAATTAGTTGCCTAAATATATATTGATTTTTATAATTAAATAATCCAATATCTTGACTATCTAATGGAGAGTTTAATTCTACAAAAGCATAAGTATCGCGTGTTAATAATGGTTCCATAGAATCATCGGAAACATGTATAGCTAAAGTTGCTGTTCTCATATTGTCAGGACATTGTATAAGTGCATCTATTTTATTAACAGCAAGAATTTTATCATAACAAATTTTATCTTGGATATTATATTTAAGTTGTTTTTCTGTAAATTCTTTATCATATGTATACATTAATGGTTGATAAGGAATATTAAAACAATCACATATTTTTTTTAAAGCTTTATGGCTAGGAGTTCTATCACCCTTTTCTATATGTGAAATATGGCCAGTATCTAAATGAACCTCTCTAGCTAACATGCCTTTTGACATTTTTTTATCTTTTCTTATTTTTTCAAGCAAGTTTCCAAGCATATTGCAAACCTCCAATAATAAATTATTCTATAATTATATTAAAAATTATTAAGAAAGTCTATATTATGATAAATTATTGTAAAAGAAAAAAGAATATGTTAATATAAAGATAAATATAAACAAAAGGAAATGTAGAAAATGGAAGAAAACGAAAATAGGAAAGAAAAGAAAAGAAAAAAAATATTAATCAGTATATTTATTATAATGTGTGCCATGTTGTTATTCTCAACAATATTTGCTATTATAAATTCTATGAACAACCGAATAATTTCAGGTATTTATTTACAAGGAATCGATATATCTGGAATGACTAAAGAACAGGCAGAGACTAGATTTAAAGAATTAATAGATACTGTATTACAAAAGAAAATAGTTCTTAAATATGGGGAAATAGAAAACATTATTATTTTATCAGATTTAGGTGTAAGTTATCAAATTGATGAGGCAATAAATGAGGCTTGCAATTTAGGAAGAGCAAGTAATATATTTAAAAATAATTGGGATATTGTACAAACAAAATTATTAAAAAAGAATATTACAATTAAAATAAATTATGATGAAGAAACTCTAAATAGTAAAATAGATGCTATGCTAAAACTATTACCTGGAACAGTTCAAGAATATAGTTACTATATAGATAACGAAAACTTAATTATTATAAATGGCAAACCAGGAATTACAATAGAGAGAGAAAAATTAAAAAATATTATTTATGTAGAAATACAAGAATTAAAAAGTGATACAACAATTGTTAATATACCGGTAATTAATAAAGAGCCAGATAAAATAGATTTAGAAAAAATTCATTCTGAAATTTATAAAGAAGCACAAGATGCATATATAACACAAGAACCATTAACAGTACATCCAAATGTAAACGGAATAGATTTTGCTATATCTATGGAAGATGCTAAAAAACTGTTAGAAGAAGATAAAGAAGAATATTCTATTCCATTGAAAATAACAATTGCAGATAAAACCGTAAATGACTTAGGTGAAGATGCTTTTCCTAATGTATTAGGAACTTTTACAACTAGATATGATGCAAGTAATAAAAACAGAAGCAATAATATATCTTTAGCGTCTGAAAAAATAGATGGAACAGTTATCATGCCAGGAGAAACGTTCTCATATAACCAAACAGTAGGAAAAAGGACTATTGATGCTGGTTATAAAGAAGCAGGAGCTTATGCAGGTGGAAAAGTGGTACAAGAAGTAGGAGGAGGAATATGTCAAGTTTCTTCAACGTTGTATAATGCAGTGTTATATGCTAATTTAGAGATAGTAGATAGAAGCAATCATTACTTTGAAACGTCATATGTAGATCCAGGTAGAGATGCAACAGTATCGTGGGGAGCAGTTGACTTTAAATTTAAGAATAATAGGAAATATCCTATAAAGATAGAGGCAATATCAAAAAATGGAGTAACTAAAATGTCAATAAAAGGAATAAAAGAAGAAAAAGAATATGAAGTTATAATTCAATCTAAAGTTACTTCGATAATACAAAAAAATGTAAAGTATAAAGAAGACAATTCCTTGGATTCGTCGGTTGAGCAAGTAGAACAAGAAGGGCATAATGGTTGTACAAGCAAAACATATAAAATATTAAAATTAAATGGTGCAATTGTATCAACAGAAGAAATTTCTGCAGATTATTATCACGCTTTGGATAAAATTGTAATAAAAGGTACTAATCAATCAAAAACAATAGAAGAAGCAGAAGACGATACTAATGATATGAACATAATTGAAAATGAATTGGTAGAAAATTTGATTAAAGAAAATATGATGTAAACAAAATAAAAGTATTTAATTTATTAGTATAATAAATTAAATACTTTTTGTTATTGACAAAACAAAATACAAGTATTATAATAAAATATGTGCATGCACCACTAGCTCAGTTGGTAGAGCAGCTGACTCTTAATCAGAAGGTCCGGGGTTCGACTCCCCGGTGGTGCACCATTATAACAGTGGTATAATTAAATACCACTGTTATTTTTGTATTAATATTATAAGTGTCTTTGAAAACAAATATAATGAAATATTAAATAATAATTTCAAATTAAACAAAAAAATAAACAAGATAAAAGAAAGACAACTCAAAAAGAATAATTATTTATTAAAAATAAAAAATATTAAGAAGATAATTAAAAATATAAAAAAATAATTTAATAAAATTAAATGCAAATTAATAATTATATAAAAAATAAAATATTAATTAATAAATATAATATAAAAATTAAATAAATAAAATATTAATTTTTATATAAAAAATATTAATTAAATATAAATTATTAATTATTAATTATAATAAAAAAATAAATTAAAAAATAGATTAATCAAATAATAATAATTAATAAAATAAAAAAATATTTTTATGCGGTATCAAAAATATAAATAGAAAGTGAAAATAATATTCTGTGTAAGATAGATAAAATTAAAAAATCTATTAAATCTTTATGTAAAAATGTAAATGAAAAATCTAAAAATATATAGGAAATAAGGAGAACAAAAGAAATCCAAATTAAAAAGAGAATATGAGATTAAGTGTACATAATATAAAACTGGCAAAGAAGTCTAAATTAAAAAAGTAAACTTAAAATAAAATATAAATTAACAAGAAAATATAATATTTTTATTAAAAATAAAAAATTAATAAAATAATAAAAATAAATTCTAAAAAATTATTAATAAATAAAAAACATTAAGAAAATAATTAAATATATAATTACAAATTATATAAAAAATAAAATGTTAATTAATATAAAATATAAAAAAATAGTTTAATAAAATTAAATATAAATTAATAATTACATAAAAAATGAAAAATTTAAAAAAAGTAACTCAAAAAATAAAATATTAATTAAGATCAATAAAATAAAAATTAAATAAATAAAATATAATTAATATAAAAAATAAAATTCAAAAAATAATTATTTAAATAATAAAAAATATTAATTATAATTAAACAATAATTTAACTAGATAATAATTATTATTAATAAAATAAAAAAAATATTTTTATGCGGTATCAAAAATATAAATAGAAAGTGAAAATAATATTCTGTGTAAAATAGATAAAATTAAAAAATCTATTAAATCTTTATGTAAAAATGTAAAT
>CALXBZ010000115.1 GCA_944386665.1 uncultured Clostridia bacterium | reverse complement strand
TGAAAGATATGAGGTATAATATGAGTAAATCTTTATCAGAGTAAATTAGGAGGTTTAATGTATAAGATAGTAAGTCCTTTAAAGATTAGATTAAGCATAGATAAAAAAGGTAAGGAAAGATTTTTTATTCTTAATCTTAACAACTATCGCAATACTTATTTCAGAACTTTAAACGTAGCAAAGATTAAATATAAGCAAGCTATTGTAGACCAGATACAAGATAAACCTAGATACGAAAAGATAGCTATACTATATCAAGTATTTAAAGGTGATAACAGAAGATTTGATATAGGTAATGTTCTATCTATCCATCAAAAATTCTTTGAAGATGCTCTAGTTGAATGTGGTAAGTTACCAGATGATAAAGCTAGTAATATACCTATGGTGTTATATACAGATGGAGGAATAGATAGAGATAATCCTAGGGTAGAAATAAAAGTATACAATATCGACCATATAAAAGACCCAACAGAATTATATAAACAAATCAATATAGAATTAGAGAAACATAATATACTATAAGGAGGCTCTATGGAATTAATCTTATTAAGTTGTTTAGGGTTAGTACCTCTTCCAACTCCCGAACAAATAAGAGATGCCAAAAGAGAAGTTGGTATTAATCAAGCTCACGAATTACAACACAATTATTATAGAGAATTAATGGAACGCAACATACACTCGCGTCCTATAAATACTCAACACGTCATAAAAGATTTAAGACCCAATTCTACCGGGAGGATAAGAATATATTATGAATAGATTATTAATAGTAGATATAGAAAGTTACCTATATAAATCTATAACAGCTGCTAAAATACTTCATCAAGATAATATACATAAGAATATATATTATGAGGCTTATGATATAAATAAATGTATATTATATATAGAAGATAATCTTAATCGTTTAATGGATAAGTTACAAGCTACTGATTGTGAGCTTGCTATTGGTGATAAGAATAACTTTAGGAAAGTAATTAATCCAGATTATAAATCGAATAGACCTGTTAAACCTCCGATATATGAAGTGTTATTACAAGAAGTTAAGGAAGAATATAACCCTATTAGTTTAGTTAATCTTGAGGCTGATGATACTTGTAGGATATTATATGAGGATAAAACATTCTACCCTACCTTTGATAAGATAATTGTATCTATAGATAAAGATTTCTTTACAGTACCTTGTAAGTTCTTTAGAGATTTACCAAATAATAACTTGGTAGATATAGATAGAGATACTGCTCAATATAACCTCTATAAACAAATAATAATGGGAGATAATGCAGACCATTATAATGGCATACCTGGATATGGTGAAACTAAAGCTAATAAATTTTTAGAATTTAGTAGAGATGAAAAAGAAGTTATTAAACTGTTTGAAGATAATGGATTACCTAAAGAAGATTATTATAAGAATAAGTATATGGCACAAATAATAAGCATAAGTCAATACAACTTTAATACAGGAGAAGTATATTATGACAGATAAAGAAATATATAATATAACTTTTGAAGATATAGAGGATGTTTTATATATAGCTTGTGTAAGAGCTATGCAATTAAAATACAGTAGTCCTAAGTTTGTTGTTTATGAGGAACCTGAAAAGGAAAGATATAGAGTTCATAGTGTATTTCCTTTTGCTGGTAAGATAGGAATAGTCTGCGATAACTACTTGGATATTAAAACTTTCCATAAGAAACCATTCTCTGTATTCTTAGATGTTATGGTTAAACTTCAACAAGATATTATAGATACAGTAAATGAAAAAGAACAGGAGGAGAAAGAAATTAATGAGGAAGACTAATAAAGCTTATATATATAAACAAGCATTACTAAATGTTCAGAACACTCTCGTTGCTGATATCCAAGCACATAAAGAGATTAGAGGAACAATTAATAAAGTATTTGATATTATAGCAGAAGCATTAAAACCAAGAAAGGAAGAAGAATAAATGAGTATAGAAGATGAAATATTTGCAGATGCATTAAATGCTCAAGGGTTACATCATACTAAACAGATGTATAATAAAGCTAAACTCCCTCATAGATGTAGTATGTGCGGAGAGGATAATGATAAGTTAGAAATAGGCTACGCTTTAGATGTAGAATTTGTATCAGATTTATCTGACCCTTATATATTTATATGTGAAGATTGTTATAAAGAATTACCGAATGATTGAACGAAAAATAATTAATGGATATGATACCTACAATCTCTATCAGTATTGTTTTACTCATATTATGTTTAATATTAGATATAAATATGTAAGTAATAAACTACTTAAAAGATTTGTAGTATATAGATATTTAAAGCTATTACGATTGAAAGGATGATTAATGAATATAGATGGAATAGGTAAAGATGCAGAGATAGTTACTAATAATAAAGGTGGTAAACAATCTAAAGCAATAGGAGCTTTCCATTTAGTAGACCCTATATTTATGTATGGATTTTTTGAGCAACAATATAAGCTAGCTTTACCTGTAATAAAATATATGAATGGTGAAATAAGTAAGGATAATATGACTTTAGATATTTTGGAACAAGTACCCGATGCTTTAATTCAAATAGCTAAAACACTAGAAGAAGGTGTAAGAAAATATCCAATGAATAACTGGAGACTTATACCAGAAGAAGACCATCTTAACCACGCTTTAATCCACCTCTATGCTATGGAGAAAGGTGATACACAAGACGACCATAAAGGACATTTCCTTACTAGAATAATGATGGCTTATGCTACTAAGAAATCTTTTAAAGGTAGCTATATAGATATACCTAAGGAGGATGATGCTAGTGATTAGGAATACTATATTAATATTATGTTGGACTCTTCTATCTTTTCTTACAGGTATTATGATTGTTGAGGTATTGTTATGAAGTTAACTAATTGGTATAATAGAGAATATGATATTACTATAGAGAATGGAGAACCCTCTAAATATTTAGATGATTTACTGGCTCCTCTAACATTTCGTAAGAGATGGCAACATAAAGAAATCAAAGTAATATCTAGAGATGAGATACCTCATAAATTTGAACGTGATAAGTATGACCTTATTTATAATATTAAACGTAGTGCTAATGAAGATAAAGAAGAGTTTGACTTTATAATGTATCTCGTTGATAAAGCGGTAGATTATATAAATAACCTAGAGACTATTCTAATTAGTAGTGAGGAAGAAAAACAACCAAATGATAAGGAGGATATATTTTGAAAATAAAGTCTAACATAACTCCTATGTTATATGGATTTACCTATGAAGAATTAGTAAACCTTAGAGCAGACTTAGTAGAAGCTTTTATATTTAAGAATTATACAGATAATTATGACGGAGAAATTAGAAAGAGACTTAGGCGATGTCTTGGTTTATCTGATGAATAATAGGAGATGAATATGATACGGAAGATGATAATGAAATTCCTCTCTAAGTTTATAGGTAAAGGAATAACAATCCAATCCATTAAATTATTGGATAATGATACAATAAATATACAATTAAAAATAATATAGATACAAAAATACCCGCAAGGAAATTAATCCAAGCGGGTTTTCTTTTGTCTATATTTACTACTTATAACAACCAAATATATAAGATGAGAAGGATTGTACTATAAATACAAAGAGAGCTAGTCCTCCAAGTACTCGGTTTTTAAACCTCTTTAAATCATCTATATCTTTTCTAATTTGCTGTATATCCTCGTGAATTAATTTAAGGATCTCTCTTGTATCTTTATCCATAGTTAATATCCTTTATATATAATTTATCCTCTACAATATTTAACCCGTCTTAAACGGGCTCCTAGACCCCGGAGAATTAATATTCATAATCTACTATCTAAGTAATCTTTCTTATCAATAGTTAGAAATAATTTTCTTTCTGCTTCTCTACGTCTAGTAAGTCCTGGTAATTCTTTACCCCCTGCTTTATTCCAACGGAGGAATTCATTAGCAGCTCCATTAAGGTCCCCTCTATTTAATTTCTTAAGAAGAGTGGAGGTACGTAGACTATTAATCCCTACGTTAAAAGCAAAGCTAACTAGTGCTGAGAATTGATTAGAAGTAGCTGGTACTTTAATAAGAGAAGTTACAGCTTCCTCAAACCTACGGATATCCTGACGTAGAAATCTTTCAGCATCTATCTTTGTAATAGCCATACCTGATTTAACATCTTGAGTATGGCCATAACCTATAGTCCAAACACCTGCTGGACAACGGTAGGCCGTCAAACGGCATCCTTCAAATTCTTTTATAAGAGCTAACCCTTTCTCATTAATCCTCATAATAATTTACTCCATAAATTAACGTAGTTAATTGGATGATGTAACTACTCATCATCATAATCTTCTTCCTCTATATATTCTTTAAAGAAACCATTCCCTCCAGGAAGTTCTTGTACTTCTTCTGGTTCTGATGCTTGCATATATTCTGAAATAGTATTCCAAGAATCTCTATCGATAATTATAAAGTGAGTATGAAAATAATATAATATAATACCAACAATTAAAATAAAATTTACAAAGCTTAATAATAATGTTAAAGCAGTTACCATAAGGATTTTCTCCTTATAAAATAAAATCAATATGTAAAATTCTTATACCACTTTTTGATTTTTTTTATTTAAGTATGGTACAATATAAGTAGAGACTTTCCGACAGGAATAGGGATATAATAAATAAGTTCGGAGCTTGCTCCCCTACTGATAACGATAGGTTATTCGCTATCCTAATTTAATAAAGAGGAATTCAACTAGGGCAAGTAGTAATTACTTGGGCTAGATTTTTTTATGTTTACTTTTTAAATCCTCTAAGGGAAAACCTTCTCTTTCTTTTCTTTATATATTTCTTTTCTTTCCTCTTGGAAAGGGATATAATAAAAGATTAAGAAACTCTAGGTATATGATTCTCTTGTAAGTATTTTAACCAATGAATAGGAGTAATACAATGAGATTTTAAATAGAGATATTTCCTAATATTCTTATGAGCTAAAGCTAAATACTCACTACATACTAATCCTCTACGGTCCTGTTGTTTACCATTACGATTAGTAATAGCAGCTCCCATAAGAGAAGCAATATCTCCTATACCATAAGGTTGTCCAAGATAGTTCTTTAACTTTCTTCTATCAAACCTTACTTGATATACTTCCCCTTTGTAATAAGTAGAAGGGAATGCTTGCTTAAGAATATCTAAAGGATATGTACGAACTCCAGAAGGTAACTCTACATCAGGCTCAGGCTTCATATGGGATTCATATACTCTCCAGATACCATCCTCAAAGCTAAGAGCAAGTACGTGAGTAGGTATATGGTCTCCAGCTTCTGGATAATATTCCTTAGTAAATTTTTGTATTAACTTACTAATAGCTGATGTTCCATATTCTAATAAGATATATGTGTGGCGTTTATCTAATAGCTCTGGTTTAATCATAGTAACTTATTCCCCCATATAATCTAACAGGTGAAGCTTCCCAAGGTTGTTGCTGGCTAGCTGGTACAACCATTCCTACTCCTCTAGTAGGTATAGGATTACCAGATTGATTCCATTGGATATTATCAGGATGCCATTGAGAAGTTTTATTAATATAATCACCAACCAACATAGCATCACCAACCGCATTAGTAGCGTTCATAATTGTACCAGCTGCTTTACCAAGAGCCTTAGTCATTGGATGATTAAAAACCCCTTGAATTGCTGGTCTATTTAAAATTGCTTGCTGAAGTTCTTTAGCTTTATTTAATCCTTCTGCTAATTGCTGCAAAGTTTTATTATATTCATTAAAATCCCCATATAATCTTCTACCTAATTTAGGGTTGTTAGCTATCTCTATATTTTCTGGATGGAGTGATTGAAATACTCTGGCTTCTTTTTTTAAACCAGCTTCTGGCATAGCAGGCTTATATCTTACAATTCCTTCCAATCCTGCTTCTTTAGCAGCTTTTAAAGCTTCTCTATAGTTTAATACGTCATTTCCACCATAAACTAGTTTTTCTCCAGGTAAGAAACTTACTTCTGGATTTTTATTAACATAGTTTAGCCAAGTTTCTATAGCTTTATTTTCTCCGTATTTAGTCAGAGCATTATCTATTTGATTATATAAATCTATTTTTTGCATAGGAGATAGACCTTTTATTCTTAATTCTCCCTTCATATATTTATAATAATCATCAGCATTATATGCTGAAGGATTATAATACCCTGCTTTAATTAATGCCTCTTGTACTTCTTTAGATTGTTGATTAAAGGGTAAGTCTGGATTGATATAATATTTTTCATCGGGTAGATATTCTATATTTACAGCTCCTTGCTGGTTTAAAGGGTAGCCTAAACCTTTACCAGCGTAATGCCCCGCAGTTTTATAATCATCTATAGAATAATGATTGGGTAGCTCTACATCATTAGGGTCATAAAATTTACTACCCTCACCTTTTCCATAATAATTAAAATCGACATTATCTAATAATCCATACATACTGCCGTGATATACTTTAGTAGGATTACTCTTACCTACCAATCGAGCAGCTATATCTTCTAAGTTTAAATAATCTACCATATTATATTCTCCAAATAAAATTCAACCAGATACCAGACCGTCCGTATGGACTATACGGCCTTATATTAAAGTCTACCTTTTTCTCGTCTTTATATCTTATTTCCTTAGTTGGTCCTGGACTTTGTTGTTGAGCTTTCCCAAAGCATCAACTACTACCTCTCCTATCTCATCAGTTACACCAGCAGGTACATTCTTTACCCCATAATAACTACAAGCAAAGTCTATTGCTTTAGCTACTAATTCTTTTTCTGCTTCATCGACATCTTCACAATTGTCTAAATCTTCTAAACAATCCGCTATTTTATTTTCTAAGGCTTCTCTAAACCCATCAGCCTTCTTAAAAAATGTTTTTACCTTATTCCAAAGTTTTTCAAATATGTTCATAATGTAAATTATCTCCTTGTTATTTTGTAAAATATTTAATTAGAGGTGGCTAGTAAGCTTGTTAAGAGGGGTTAAATATCGTCGAGGTATAAGTTATCCTCTAATATACTAACCCTCCTTAAATCAAACGCTAGCTATCTTAAATTGATTATTGAGTTAAAATGGTTATCTTTTTTTCTTCTTTGATTTACAAGCCATAAAACTATATCTCCTTTCTTATGTTGGTATAGCAAAATAGATTGAACTATTTGTGCCTATTTTATAATAGCTTTCTGCTAGATAAACTTGGGCATTAGCTCCTATTTCATTACCTGTATTACTTCTATTACCGCTTATATATAAATAGCAATCACTATTGAAATATAATTTAGAATTATAATTCTTGATATTTATGTAAGATGTTCCATCGGTACTTGATGCTATAGATGTAGTATTGGTATTATTATCATAACTTAATTTCCAATATAATAATAAGTGGCTATGATTTGTTGTATTAACCAGACTACTATTATCTAAATCCCAACTAGTTCCATTACTAGATGCCCATATAGTAAATCGAGAAGTATCAGTGTCAGCACCAATTACAAATGAGTAAACATCTTTAACCCCAAATAGGGATAGTGTACCATCAGAACCGTTCCCAACTAGAGCTTTAATTACTATTTCGTAGTTATCATCTCCTGGATTAAATGGTTGTTTAAACTTTAAATAATTCCCCGCTAAGAAGTTTGTAGCTACTCCTTGATTATCTATTGTTACATCTCCTATAATATCTATATAATCTGAATTTAAAACATAACTAGTGGGAGTATTATTACCATAAACTAAAGTAGTACCAAGATAAGCTTTAACTACTTCTGTAGTACCTAGATATAGTTTGTTTATATTAGTTGTTCCTAAATTTAATGTCATAATATTATCCTGTTATTATATATAAAGTATTCGCATCTTTACTAGTTATACCATCATATTCTAATTGAGTACCTCTCCATATAACAAGAGGCGTAGTATCATTAGTAGTAACTATATTATTACCATTTGCTGTAATTGTGCTTCCTTCCAATATTAAAGGACAATCTGTATTACCTACACTAAATTTATCTTGAGAATTAAAATATAATAAATCTATTGGATTTTGTATTGAATGATTAATATTTGTAAAGGATATAGAGGAAGAGGCTTTTGTAGTAGCTTGTGTACTGTTTTTATAGTGACCACCTATTGTTAAACTATCAGTATATAGATTTGCCGTATTTATATTACCAGTACCATTTGTATATACATACGTAGAACTATTATTACCTAATGTCAATGTTCCAGTAAAAACTTTATCACCAGTAATAGTTTGTTCTGTATCAGTAGTTACCATATTGGTAGGGGCAGAACCACCTGGTAAGTTAGTTAATTGACTACCATCAATAGCAGGAAGTTTACCAGAGGCGTCTAGTTGTACAAGTTGATTAGCCCCATTAAAAGTATTACCTTGTGTAGTAATATTATCTGGTATTGCTACATCAGCATACAACTGGTTGTTTTCATTTACTTTAATAGTAGAGTTATCATAATTTAAAGATAATTTAGGTGTACCACTAGCAGGTGATGCTTCAACATAATGTTGAGTCATTGCATCAACTACAGCTGGAAATCCGTGGTCTTTTGCACCAAATGCATTTATATTTCCTGTATATTTAGCTAAGAATGGATAATTTTTATTGTATAAGTGGTCATTATTTTTTGGAGTTAATACATAAAAAACACAATTAATTTCAATATTTGAGGTATCAATATTCTGTGCTATTCCGTGCCAATTAGTACTTGATTGCTTATCATAAAATAACCAATTATTCCAATTTAATCTATTCGAGTCAAATATAGGTTGGTTACCACAAATGTCGAATTCATATAGACCACTATCCTTGCGAATAAATTTTACTATATACATTAACTCTGGACCATTAGCAGCTTGCCAAGCAGACCTATAAGAGTAAATACACTCTAGTTGGTAATTAGTTGTAGAATTATCTTGAGCTGTTCCATTGTCCAAGAATTTATATCCACACGATTTATTATATTGATTTCCTTCAGCAAAAGGTATTTCTGTTGTTATATACAGTAAAGGAGTAATATTGCCTTCAAGGTCTCTATTGGCATATATAGTACCTATTTCCCCCATACTATTAATATTTGAGATATTCATTAACTCCCAATTAAAACCAATAGCAAATATCATCGCATTGTCTTGAATATATAAAGGTGCTTCTAAGATATTATTTTCCCAATCAATTATATTGTTTGTTCTATTTTTAATGCTTAATGTTACTGTATCACCAACATTCATTAGAGATGTATTAAGCTGATTTACATCCTCGGTAACACTATGTCCATTCTTAGGAGTAAAAGCTATTACATCTAAACCATAAACACCTTTACCATCTGCTCCAGATTCTATATGTGGATTACTAGGTATACTTTCAACTATTTGTAATGGTTCTTCCACATCTAAATCTAATGATGTTACCCCCTCAGTATCAACAGATAGACCATCACCAATGATAACTCCACCTAATGTAGTATCTGTGGCAGGGACTAATTCAGTACCACCACCTGCTTTAGTATATAATAATCCAGTAGCAGCATCTATATTAACAGGCTGCGTATCTTCATCGGTTTTAGGATTAGCTTTAACACCACCTAGAGCAGTTGCGTTTGCTTGTGGTAATGTATAAGGTTCAGCTTCTGCATTAATAGTTACTTTACCTTCATCATCTACAGAAGTAGTTATATTATCACCAGCTACTATAAAGTTCTGTACTTGTTTAGTTAATTCATTATTAAATAATGCTGGTGTTACAGCTTTTAAGTCATTAATCTCTCCGCTTTCATCAGGGGTCATATCTTCTGTAGTTGCTAATTCAACCATACCAGGATTTTCTGGAGAAGCGTTAGGTAGCATTTGCCAAGATACATCCCCGTCTGTAGAACTATTCTTAGTTAATACCGTACCTTCTTGACCACCTACTGGTAATGTAGCTTTAAGATTAGGAGTAGTAATTACCCCATCTTTGTCTTCAATTCTAAGCTTAAAAGAGTTCTCAGTATTTTCTGCTATAGATATATCAGGACTAAACCCATCAAGTCCAGGATTACCTTGACGTCCTTGAGGTCCTTGTTTATTAAGCTCTATATGTATTTCTGGAGTTGTACATTTACAACATTCATTGTTATTCTCGTTATTTAAAGGCATAATAAATATCTCCTATTATTGATAGCAAACTCTATAGATTGCATAATTATTACCATCACCGCTAATATGATTTACAGTATCTTTATCTACTATTCTAATTACTAAAGCATATTCACCAGGTGGTAGTTTAACACTTTCTTCTTGAGTTATTTGAACAAAGAACTGGCCATTTTTTGCATCTGTTATTTGTCCAGTATCTACCAAACTAGAACTTTCTGTTATATACTTAGCAATAAGACTAGGTAGTTTATAATATGGAGCTTTCTTAATTAAAAACTCTATAGTCATACCTGTTAAGTTTAAGGGTACTATATTATAACTCCCATCTGAATTACACACCTTCTGAGTTATTGTAAATGCATATCCTCTTGGACATCCTTGATTTATTTCTAATACTAACTTGTCTACCATAATTATTACCTATATCATTTGATACCAAACAATTTCTGACCATCCACCTTCTATACGAATAGTCTGACCAGCCATACAAGGTATCATTACACTATGTGCATCATTCCATTCTTTTGCAGTATATTCATTGGCTACAATAAGATTATTTATATAGATAAATGCTTGCGTATTTCTAGCACTCACTCTAGCATATAACCATCTATTTTCAGTAAGGGTAATAGTTCCTATTCCTCCACCACCCATTTGTCCTCCAATGAAGCCTACAAAGTTATTAGCAACTTGTCCTTCATTTAAGACTCTATTTATATTAGCATTACCATCTGTAGTAAAATTACCAATACGTCTATAATAATCATAGCCACTCGGTAATGTAGGTATTGTAGAAGAGGTAGTAAATACTAGTTGAGGATTTTCACCTTGAGCATCACCACAAACAAATACATAATATGTAGCATTAGCACCAAGTGCTTCACTCTTAGAAAGAGTAAGGGTTGATGTAATCATAAACTCATATGTACTATCGTAACAACTACCAGGTGTAGCACTAATTGTATTATTATTAGTTTTACTTAGGTTATATCCTGAAATTGTATCTCTACTATTAAGGGTTAAACTTTTAAATGTTTGCAAATTCATTGCATCCATAGATGAACTAGGATTAGCTACAGAAAATCTTTGTTCAGTAGAACCATTAATATCTGCTTTATTAGTAGTTAAGGTTGAAATATCAATTTCATTGTTAGCACCTTGTGTTTCGAGAAGGT
This sequence comes from uncultured Clostridia bacterium, assembly GCA_944386665.1. Taxonomy (GTDB): domain Bacteria; phylum Bacillota; class Clostridia; order TANB77; family CAG-508; genus CAG-245. The sequence continues at coordinate 27,497 of CALXBZ010000115.1, read as the reverse complement.
CTACAAATTGCTTTATACTTGTAAAGTTTTCATTCATTTCAGTAGCACTAGCACGTGTACCACCTACGAATGTATTAGGTATTGTCCAAACCATATTTAATTACCTCGTTGTTTCATTAATAATCTTTGTTCATCCATATATCTACGTCTATTAAGTTGTCTCATATCATAAGGACTTATTCTATTTTGTAATGGGTACCATACATCTCTTGTCCTAAATCCAGTTTGATTAATCCAAACATCTAACGGATTATTAGCCATTGGTTTATTAGGATTACCTTCATATAAGTAAGGAATACTTGGGGTATTACCTATCTGTCCGAATATAGAACGTGATGTTGGTCTATAGAAGTTTCTATTGTTTAAAGTTCCTGCAACAGGTCCTAGAGTAGAGTTCCATAATGTAGCAGAAGGAAGTAGATATCTTCCTATATATCCGGTTACACCACCGATAATATCAGGTTGTTCTAATTTATTACCATTCTCATCAAGAGTAATAACTTGATTACCTAGCTTATAACTATTAGGACCAACTACAGGATTGCCATAAGGGTCTTTACCTTCTAACGCATTTATTATTCCAGTAATTGGAGTTATATTACCAGCAACTATACCACCGATACCAGCTAATCCAGTACCTTCACCTTGTCTTGGAGAAGGTCCAAATAAACTCTGTACTATTTCAGCAGGAGCACTAAGTGGATGATAATTATTATATAATACTGTAGCTGGAGCACGTCTACTATAAGTAGGAGTAACTACCATACCACCTCTAGGGTCATTATCAGTTGGTTGATATCCAAGTTCAGCATCTACTCTTTGTATTTCATTACCAGCTCTGCTTGGTATCCTAGCATACGCTTGCACACGGAATGGATTTCTATATAATTGTTGTCTTCCAACATCAGCACTTGTTGTTATTACCTTATAGAATGGAGTTATTGTAGAAGCAAATTCTCTAAGAGTTGGATTTATATAATAGTTTCTACCTACATAATCTCCTAATACACTATTAACTCTATCTATTAAAGTACGTTGTGTTTGACTATCTTTAACTCCTTCTTTTAATACTTGTTCAAAAGATTTATTAGTTTCTCTAGCTAACTTCTTAGCCTCATTAAAATAAACCGCACTTCTGTCAAGATATTCTAATTGACTTTCAGCTTGGAATAATTGTCTTATAGGTAATGCTAATTCTTGAGTACGTTGTACTACTTGACCAGCTGCTGCTATTCTATCAGGTAACTTAGTATCAGGGTCTTGAATATCTTTAATTGCATTACGTAATCTAGATGCACTATCTTTATAAGCAACTAAAGGATTATTTGTATTAACAGCATCATAGCCGTGGTAGGATGTTGATTGTTTAATATATTCTGGAATATATTTTCTTAGTCTTGGATTTAAAGCGCTCGCATAATCAGCTCCACCTATAGCACCTAATGCCCAGTTACCTATTCTGTTACCAGCTACATAAGAAGGTCTGGTTAGCACATTTGATTTAAACGCTCCCATTACAGGTCTAGCACTTTGTACAAATCTACCCATTAACGATTGGTAATCTATACCAGCTGTATAGTTTCTCCAAGCTTCTACATCAGCTTTAGGCACCACATATAAATCATCACTATACTTACTTAATGTGTTTGCATTAGCACCTTTAGTAACATCATTAGCTAGCTTTTCTATATTACCATTTGTATCACGCCCAAACAGTTGACTTACATTATCTCGATATTCTTTAGGAGATATAACTACTTCATTACTCCGAACCTTATTAACATCATTAGGAGATATTTTTCGACCGAATTCTTTAGCTATTTCTCCGAGACTATCTCTACTATTTTCAGCACGTTCAATAAGGTTATATAGATTTCTATATCCTCTATCAAAATTTCTTGCTACTTGTTCTGGAGTAGCTGTACCGAAAGTTCTTTGTCTTGTAACACCTTGGCCTAATTCTGATAAGTCTACCAGTCTGTGGTCTACATCACTATATATATTTCTTTGAGTAATAGTAGCTAGCTTACCTTTATCCGCAAGTTTATTAGCATCGTCGACTAATTGTTTAAACCTAGCTTCATCTACACCTAAAGCTTTTATATTAGCTTCTGTAGGATTATCTATAGCTTTCTGTACATTCTGTAAATATATATTACCTTTTCTGTTAGGGTCTAAATCTTCTAATACTTTTTGAGCTACAGAAGTTCTCTTATATTCATTAGGGTCTAACCCTAGCTTAACCATCCTCTCATTTAATTCTTTAGTAAAGTCTTGTAATGCCTGTTTACCTTTACTAGCTTCGCCGGTACCTGTAGTTAATTCTCTAACATATTTAGGTAAGTCAGAGTCTGTAGCAATCTTAGTAAGTTTATCTTCAAAGTCAGAACGTTTAGTAATACTTTCGCCAGCTCCTCTATTGAGAAGAGTATTAACACGTCTTTCTCTAGTAGTAGGCATTATCCCACGTCTAATTTTTTGAAACCCTTCATTAGGTATTTTATTTAAAACGTTTGCTATAGTACCGGGAGGAAGTATACTCATAGCATCTAATGTAGCATCAAATGGATGAGAAGCAGCACCTTCTAATATACGTTGTCCTGATTGAAGAGGAGCTTTAAATATATCATTAGACTCTACACCGTATGGACTTAACATTAGATTAGTAAAGTCTTCAACAGGATTTCTATTACCGGTTAATACATCTTGTGTGTAGTTAGCTACACCTTTATTAACAGCATTTCTGAAATCTTTATTACGATAATATTCAACGGGAGATGCAAGAATAGTACCCAAACCTTGAGCAAAATTCATTGCACCTTCCCCAAACCTTTCTCCTAAAGATTGTCCAAAGTTATTATCTTGTATTAATGTTTGTTCATAACTACTTAAAGGTTTTTGTCCAATAGAACTAAGACCTTGATTGATTTGTTCAATCGATTGTCCCATATCTAAAGCACCTTGTATAGCCTCTTGTCTATTAAATTTATCAGCCATTAATAAACCTCTTATTTATTAAATTGACTCCAGTAAGATTGGTCAGGAGTTTGTTGAGTAGTTCCTTGTTGTCCAATTAAAGGTAGTAATAAATTGTTAATGAATAATCCAGCATTTTGTGCAGCAGGAGTACCAACACTATATGTAGCTGCCATAAGAACTGGACCTATTGCTCTATAGAATGCATTTGGGTCAGACTGTCTCAAGTTCTCTAATTGTTGAGCATTTAACCCTGTTTGTTGAACAATATATCTACGAGTAGCATTATCCATCATTGCTATATTATATTGATTTTCTAATTGAGCAGCCTGTCTTAAGTTCTGACCTTGTTGACCTAAAAGTTCTACATTATACTGTCCAAGATTTTGTAAGTTTTGTTCATCTATTGCTTTAGTATAATCTGCTAATTGTTGTTGTCTATCTGTAATAGCATCTACTACACCTTGCATAGCTTGTTCTTGTGTTTTGTTTTGAGCTTCTTGAGTAGGTTTAATATAATTTATATAATCAGTAGGTGTCATCTGACGTGTTACTTGGAGTGGTAAACCTGTTTGATTACTTACCCTAGCAGCTGTTAATAAATCAGCAGCTTGTTGTTGTCTCTGTAATTCTAATTGTCTTTGTGCGTTATTCATTTGGATAAGTTTATCAGCTATTGATAGATTATTTATCATACCTCTAGCTACGTTATCTCCGAATAAATTTACTCTAGGGTCTCTTAAAGCACCAGTTCTATCACCTATATAATTACGTCCAGTAACATCAAACATAGGGCGATATCTAGTATCTAATGCATTAATAGCGGCTGAGCCAACAGCATTTAATACAGGGGCTAGAGCATTAGCTCTACCTACATTTCCTATAGCTTCTTGATATGTTTGTAAATCTTTACGGGCACCAGCTATATTTTTTCCGAATTGTTCTAAAGCTCTACTATAAGCATCTAATTCTTCATTGCTGACTCCTAAATCAGGAAGTCTATTACCTTGTTGTGCTCCTCTTGCAAACTCAGATATCATTTGTATATTATTTAAAAGATTAGCCATCTGTTGGTTATTAGTAATATTATCCATATCTATATTTCCTTGATTATTCTTAGCGGCGTTTAAAAGCTTATTAAGGGCTGTTGTATTTCTTGGGGGGTCAACATATCCTATTTCATAATTAACAGGGGTTGCTGAGCCTCCTAGTAGCCTCTGGTTAAATTGTGGAGTATATGGAACTTCACCTTTATTGTATTCATTATAAAAACCCATAACCCCAGGTAAGTATTGTTGCCTAGTTGATGCTGGAATATTGCCACTATTAACAGCACCAGCCCCAGCATTATAAGCCATTATAACTTTTTGTATATCGTTATTAAATCTGTTACCAAGATTTTTAAGAAAGCCTACTCCGTATTTTATATTTTCATCAACATTAAATCCGCCTTTGTAGTTTGGATGGGATGGTCTATGGATTTGAAATAACCCATAAGAACCACCAACATTAATATCTCCGAAAGCATTAGGATTAAATCCACTTTCTTGTTTAGCTATTGCTAGAGCTAAAGCAGGGTCAACACCTTGTTTATAAGCTTCACTAACTATTTTTCCTTGAATAGTATCTGGTTTAAATCCATAATTCCTTCTTGCTGGTTGTTGAGGAGTATTAGTAATAGTTTGTTGTAGTTTAGGATTCTCTTTAACTAATGATACTGATTGATTATTTCCACGTGCAGTATCTGCTGCATTATGAAGTCCAACACTACCAAGTAATCCTAACCCACCTGGTATTAAACCAACACCACTAAGTATACCTAATCCAGATAAACCAGCTAAACCACTACCAGCTAAATCTAATCCTATAGATAATGGAGTAGCTCCTGGTTTATTCCAAGGAAATATTTGATTTTTCTTTTGTTCAACCATATTAAATTAAACCTATATTAACCATAGCTTGGTAAAGATTACTATTGCTTAAAGTATCTGTAAGATTGTTGGTTGATAGACCATAATTACCTACACCAGAATTAGCTAACCAATTCTGGTTATTAGCATAATTGGAATAACTATTACCATTATTTCCAGATAAGTTATTAAATAAATTCATAGAAGTAGAGCCTAAGTTACTACTGTTTTGATTAGTTCCTGTAGCTCCTAATCCACCTACTACACCACCGATTGCAGCACCCCAAGGCCCGAAAGCGCTACCGGCTAGTGCACCTTCTACACTACCTTGAAGAACATTAGCAAAAGCATTCCAACCAGTATTATTATTTCTATCAACATCATTAGCCCATTGTCTATCTTTGTTTTGATTTCTAATATCCCAATTTGCTATATCTATATTATGGGCTGTAGTACCAGCATTTCTCCATAAATCATTGTATAGATTTAAATTCTGTAGACGTCTATTCCATTCTTGATTAATAAGGTTATTATATTGAGAAGCTGTATTAGATGCCAATCTACCTGCTAAATCATTATAACTATTCTGTAATGTGTTGGTATTATATAATGAAGAACTAGCACCAGATGTACCTAATCTATTACGTTCATTAGCTGCTTGTTGATTCATAGCTTGTAGATAACCACGATTTAAATCTTTCCATTGAGCACCTGTATATGCATCAGCTATTGCTTGATATTGATTCTCATTAAAGTTATATAAATTATCTAAAGCATTGTTGAGAGTACCATAAGCAGTATTCTCCATCTCTCTATTATGTGTAATCCAGGGGGTATCCTTAAATTCTTCATACATTGGTCTGTCTACAATTTTAGCCATAATAATTAAATCTCCTCATTTGTTAAGCTATATATAAGCTCATCATAAAATTTTGGTTTATTGTTTTTATCTAAGAAGAGTAATGCTTGTTTTAATGTTCCTTCGTGCTTGAAGCCTATATCTTTAAGTAGTTTAATAACTCCATATCCACATTGAGGGACTTGAGCTATTACTTTCTTAATATTATAATTAGTAAATAAATAGTTCCTAAAACTATTCATAATATCTCGAGAAGTTTTACCCCAGTATTTTTTTCTTACTACTGTATGAACTTCTACTCTAGTAATTATATTCTTGAAAGTTCTAGGGTTTTCTAACATAAAGAAAGCACAGATATCATTGTCTTTTTTAATAACAAATACTGCATCTTCTTTAATACGACCTTCAACATAATTTAATATATCTCCTCCCATATCATACCAGGTAAGGTCAAATATTTTATGTTCTTGGTCTTTAAGCATTCTGTATATTTCTTCTATTTCTTTTTGATATACAGGCGACCAGGTAATTGGTAGTATCATAAATTGTTCCATTAAGTCTATCCTTTCTATCTCCAGGTTACTTCTTCTAGTTGTATACCGTCTATCTCAAAACCAAATATTCTCATTCCTTCATCTAATCCTTTACCGTAAAACTCTACTTGCATTTGTTGGAAGAATTGTCTAGGTAATGGAAAACGTTTTACACTATATTTATTTATAACCCAGTTATAATTATCCCAAGTTGTATCTGTTATATTATCTCCTTCTTGATTAACAGTATTCCATATAAGAGTATTTCCACCTTGAACTGATTGTGTAATTAATCTGGAGTCTTGCTTACCCTCTCCATCTCTTCTATTTCTAACGTAGAATTTATTTAAACTATCTTCGCTTATACTAACTCTAAATTCTCTAGTAGATAGATAATCAGTTCCTTGTCCGAATGTAAAGAATGGTGATTTCCAATAAAACTCTATAGGCTCTCCATCAAAGTTACTACCTTTAAATTCTTCTAGTATTTTACCAGTTCGAGTACCTATATATATTTTATTATCATATCTAAATGCACAAGTTACTTCTTGCGGTACTACTCTAAGTAACCAAGTCTTTGTTTGTAAATCAAATATATAACAATAGTTACTTCCATTGCCATAAATAAATGGCATATAGAACATTATATATTTTTTTCTTGGATGATATACTGGGAATATAAAAGGGAATTTACTTTCATTAAGATTATAAAAACTATCCCTTATCTTTACACTCATATCCACACCCTGATAGTTAGGGTTATAGATTGTTCTTTGAAGTAATGGATATATACCACCAGCACTACGAGAGTATACTATAAAGGAGTTATTAGCTACTAACCAAGATTGTTGACTATCACAAGTATAATCACTATAAGGGTTTAAAATCCATTGCCCTTGGTCTGCATTAGTACCATCAAGTAAATAGCTTCTTTCTCTCTTACATATTACTAAATATTTATCCCATAAACCTAACGCGGTAAAATCAGAGTTATCATCATAGAATGAGGGTATAGCTCCAGCATCATCTTTTTGTAAGTTCCATCCGTGGATTAAACCTACTCCAGAATAATACAAAGTTCCATCATTAGCACCTACGAATATTCTACCTTGGTATGAGTTAAGAGCAAGCCCTCTTATTTCTCTACGTATGTTTTCATCATCAGTAGTATATACTGCATTAAGTTCTGATATATCACTTAGGTAATAACTAACATTACTAAGGTTAGTATCAAGAGTTTGATTATCAGATTCTGAATAGTTGTAGTTAGTATTAACAACTTCTTCAGATGTGTAGTTATAACTATATTTCTCTTTACCGTATAGTTTTATTTCTCCTACAAGAGCAAAACCAGGTCCACCAGATACTAAGGGATAATTAAATTCTACTCTTATACTTGTTGTATCAGTTACAGTATTAAAGGTGTCATTAAAAATATCACCACTCGTCTGGTCTATTTCTCTAACAGATAATAAAGTATTATTTTGATTATACACTCTAACCGTTAATCTAGAGTAACCAGCCTCAACAATTCTATAACTAATTGAACTAAGTCTCAATGTAACTGGAAAATTCCAGGTTACTGTAACTGTTCCAAAAGCGAATCCATAGCCACCACCAGAGAATAACGTATATGGATTTTCTATATTACCTGATATTGTTCCATAAGACGTATTAGAAGTTGGATTAGGTTGTGTCCAATCTTTATAATTACTTCCTTGTTGGGTTACAGTTTGTTTTGTTTGTATACTTAGTACATTATTTGCTATATTCCCATTAGTATAAGCTATACTAACACTAGTCCCATTTATATTATAAACATTTACATTAGTACTATTATCAATTGTTGTTGTATATAATGTAGTATCACCATTAGTCCAAGCATAATATAGTTGACTAGCTTCAAACTCTGGTACTCTATCTATTGTTAAATGAGTATCATCAGTAATTGTAACTACTTTAAATTTACCTTCTATATCTGCGAATTCAATATAATCTCCAATAGATAAATCAGTAAGAAACTTAGTATCAGTACCAGTTATTTCTGTAGAGTCTTGAGTTAAAGTAAGACTACCTTGAAGTAATTGATGGCGTCCGTATTGATAAAAAATTAAATCGTCTACACCATTACTTATTACTATACCATTATTAAAAGTACAAATACTATGACGTTCTGTAGGAGTAGCAAATTTATATATTTGAATAAATTCACTAGAGGGTTTATCATATCTATATACAGTACCATCAGAAGTACATACTATCATATATTTTGTATTTTGATATATATACTCATAACCTAATGTAATAGATGATGGAAGTACATTTGCAAATTGTTGGTTACCTTCCATAGATTGAATACCACCTAATTTGTAATATTCAACATTCATCATATCAGGAGACTCTGTACGTTTAGGAGATTGATTGATTGTACCCAATCCTTGAACTGTATTAAGTCCACCTGTTAAGTTATAGTATTTAATAGTTCCTGCCATTAATAAATCCTTTTAGCTGTTGATGGTAAATAGAAAGCTCTAATAATACTATTCTGATAATTCTTTAAGTTATTACCCATAATATTAAATCCAGCTGGATAATCTCTTGTAAGCTTCTGGTCTGCTATTAGATTTGTATAAGCTTTCTTATATCTTCTTTCATAGAATAAAGCTTTAGCATCGTTTAATGAAGCTCTCCAATCAGCACATACTTTCCATTTAAGAATATCTCTATGATGGTTTGGTATAATAGGTTCATCATCTGCTAGTTTCATTTCTGGTTTTAAAACACCACATTTGTTTCTAGCAAAATCATTTGTATAGAACTCTACTTTAATAAGACGCCCTGTTTGAGTAGAGTCTGGTATAGGATATAAAGAAATCTCTTTACCGTTATCTATCCAATATTGTAAAGGCATACCATAAGTAACAGGTAGATACTCGTGGTCCTCTTCATATACCAATACTATTGGAGTATCTCTATATCTCATATAGTCGATATAACCATTAGGCATTTCATAGTTTTTAATACCTTCGACAAGTGCTAAGTCAAACTCACATTTTCTAAATCTAAATGGAGCATTCTCACTATTACACACCATATTAAGAGCAGAATTTAAATCTTGTTTAACTTTAATACCTTCGGCAATACCATCTAATTCTTCAAAGGTACTTACTCTCTCATAAAATAATTCTGTTAATACTTCATTACATAAATCAAAATAAGTTTTGTTAGCCATATCTAATTATACCCAATATTATTTAATCGTTAAGAGAGGGGAATTAATCCCCTCGAAAACTAAGCTCCAGCGTCTTCTGTAGGTACAGGTGCTGTTTGAACTACAGGAATAGAAGCATTGATATCCATAATCTTTCCTTCGTAAGCCTTAGCAACACCACGTACGAGAGCTTCTGGGTGAAGTACTTTGAAACCGTAAAGTTCCATACCTTTAACAATTGTATTGAAGCAATACGGGTCTCTAACTTTTTCTACTTTAGAGATTTGAGAAGCTTTAGTAATAGCGTTCTTAGTACCAGCAATAAATGGTAAGTTAGTAAATTTCTTTCTAGTACTATCATTTGCGTCTACTGTACCATTACCTTTTGTTGTAGTTACTTGGTCTAAGAGTCTATCAATATGAACATCCAAGCCAGCAACACGTTTAACTACACCATCTTGTACTACCATATCTACAGCAGCTGTAGAACGAGCAGCAATTTGGTAAGCAGATAATAAGATTGCAGCTAATCTAGTACCACAAATAAATACACCTCTCATATCCTGAGCTTCTTGCTCTAATGGTTTGAAGTTGTAAGTACCATCATCAGCGATAGCACCTTTATCTAATAAAGCCATCTTAACTTGAAGCATAAACGGATAAGCATTTTGAGGAGTTACTTCTACAGGAGCAGTATCAGTACCGAAATCACCAGCTAATTCGTGTTTAGTATGGTCATATTCTGTATCTTCAGCATCAACTGTAGCGCCATCGTATTCAAAGATTGCTCTTTGTACTTCTAATGCTCTTACTTGTGCTACCTTTTCTGCAACTGCGTTAGCATAACCATCTTCGATATTTTTGAATTGTGTTTGAGCAAGTTGTTTATCAGAAATATCAAAACGGAATGTTTTCTGTTTATCAATTACCAAGTCAAGAGCTTCAGGGTCAATAGAGCCAGGAGTAGGACATAAATCACCATCACCAATAGTAATACCATCTAGGTTAGGAAGAACTATTCTAACTCTATCTCCCTGATTTTTAATCTCCATTATGTTATCGTAAAGGCTCTTTATCCTTTACATCTTATACTTTACCATTGTATAAGTTCAGACTATATCTTAACTGGATGAATACTATCTTTTAAATGAATACGTATATGTTCTGTTTTTGTTACTAGCATTAAATTATTTAAGTTATTGTTTTGTTTATTGTAATCTATATGGTGAACCTCTTCATAAGGTTCTAAGTATCGCTCTATACTTTGCTCCATAATTAATCTATGTTGCATTATATATCCTTTATTATCTTTATACGGATGGTCTATAGGAGCTTTTACTTTTATATAACCATTCCAAGTTGTTATATAACCTTTATGATAAGTATCTTCTTTTTTAATTTTAGGTTTAGCTGGAGGTCTCTGAAATCTTGGTATATTAAATCTATTCATATAATTAAGTATTAACTTCTTACTAACTCCGTAGTAATCAGCAACCTTTTGCATCGACCTTAATTCATTATATTTTTTAGCTAGTAGTTCTTTATTTTTGTATTCTTTATTCATTCAATTCCCCGTTTTCGTGGAGTAATTATTAACTCAATGAGTTTCAACTCTAGTCGTTAGACCATACTCTATAGTCGCCTATAAAGCTTGGTACGGGATTACCCTATTAACTTTGGAGGGCTTCCCCGTTTAGCGGAGTTTTTAGACGGAAGGCAAGATTTATAGTTTACCTTCCCACATATCATTAGTAATGAGTTCAAGAATTTTAGATTTTTTAGTATATGCTAATGCTACCTTCTTAGAAAATATAATCGGGTTTAAGCCATTAGCATTATTAAATTCGTTATTACCAAAATTTGTAGTTGAATTTGCCATAATGCGTTCCTTTCAAAGTTAATTATAATCTACCTTCGGAACGTAGTCTATCAATCTCTGTTGCGTATTTACTATATGTAGCCAAATCCATCTTCTCTATATCTGCAAGAGTTAATGGTTTAGCTCCTGTTGTAGTTCCACCATTACTACCTTGTACAATAGAATTATTATTCAATATAGTTTCTGGAGAAGCTTCAACTTTCTTAGCTTCCTGTTGTGCAAACAACTTACCATATTCAAAAGCCTCTGCTTGTATAGATTGTGCTATTTGCATAAACATATCTATATCCTTAGAAGGATTAGCAGGGTTTACTATGGTTAAATAATTGTCAAGTTGTTGTCTTAATACAGGACTAGCACTTAATATTTTGTTATACTTTTTAGTAGAAAGTTGTATCTCTCTATTTCGTACAAAGTTTTTGATTTCATTACGTTGTTGATTAACTACGTTATCTAATTGATTAAGCTTATAGTTTAAATCATAATAAGCTTGCGGGTCTCTAGACTTAAGCTCATTAGCACTAGCTTCTATTTTATCAGGTTGGTAATCTACCCCAAACTGATTACATAAAGATATATAGGCTTGTTGAGCTTGATTGTCTATAATATCTAATTGTTTATTAGCTTCAAAGATTTGCATATCACTAAAATTATTTGTACCTAATCTTGATGATAATTGTTTAATTTCTTCCTCTTTGAGCTTATACTCATCTAATTGCTTTTTAAGAAGTTCTATATCTTCTTTAGCATTAGGAGTATCAATCTTTGGCAAAGTCTCCTCTACGGGTTTGCTATCTGCCTCAGATTGAATATTTGTTGCACCCTCATCAACTATATTTTCAGTAGATTGTTCTCTTGCATTTTCTTCAACAACAGTAGTTGCCGAGTTTTCTACAGATGGTAAACTTTCTACAGGTGTTTGTTGTTCATTGTTCGTTAATTGTTCTTCCATTATTTATCCCTTTCTATAAGATTATTGTAATCATCAAGTACTTTAAAATATTCTTTATAGGCTTTACCAAAATAGTTAACACCATCTTTAAAGCCTGATAAATATTCCATCGAGGTAGTACCTCTAATTTTTGGTATAATCTCATTGAGATAAATAAATTCAATACAATCTTCGTAAGTTTTTTGTTTTGTTTCAAGCATATCCTTAAAGATGCTATGGGTTTTAAGAAACTCGGTTATCTCTATCTTTTTCTGAGATAAGTTAGAACTTGCTTCGGATTGTTTTCTTTTCCTGAAGTTCGCGAGTCTCTGTGCTTCTTCAAAGTTCACTAGACGTTACCTCCATTTCTTATTTCGTTATACATATCAACAGCAATTTGAGGAGCTTGTTGACTAAATCTATCCATCATATCCTGTCTAAACCCTTCAAAGTTTTGGTTCTGTATTCCCATCTGTTGAGCAAGTTTTCTTAACATACCATTCATATTAAGCATTTCCATTACTTGGGTAGTGTCTTGGAAGTTCATCCTATTCAATACCCATTTAAGGAATTCTGCAGAAGTGATTGGGTCAAGTACACCTGCTAAACTTTGGAATACCGGTAATCCGAATAGAGTAAATATCTTTTGTGTTTCAGCCTCTCTTTCTACAGCGGATTGACTACCGCCTATTATAAATTGATAATTACCATTTCGTACAGCTTCATCAACCATAGCGTACTGGTCGTTACCTATAGGTACTGATACATCTTGAGTATCAAATACTTTCTTGAATAAAGCATATGTACGAACTAATTTATATAAGAAGTTATGAGAGAATAAGAAAGCTTCTCTAGCCATTCTCATTGTAGCTCCGCTATGAATATAACTTGCTTCACTAGCGGTTCTTACACTACCATCCATAGCCCCTTGCATATACTGGTTAATACCAGTAGCGCTTTCCATACGTCTTTGGAAAAAGTCAGAGAATTCAAATCCTCTAAGACCGGATGAGAAATCCATCTTGCTTGGTACGCTAGTCATAGATAAATCTGTATTATCGTATTCTACTACCATACCAGGTTCTAGGTCTACGTATGTAGGTAACATTCCTTTAGGAGCTAAGAATGTTGGATAAGTATTTAATTTCCAGGATTGCATCATTAAGTCAGCACACATATTCTGTACTGAGTTTAATATCTCCGGAATACGTAATGGTGATTGACCTCTACCAGTATCAGGCCTCTTCATATAAGCAGCCCATACAATAGAGCTTTTAGGTTTCTTGCTTTCTTGGAATTTGGCTAGATACTTACCAGCTACAACAGTAGCTTCTACATTTCTATATATCTCATAAGTTTCAGGGTCTACATAATCACCTTCAAACTCTAAGACTTCTACTGAGTTACCATATACTATAGTATCTTCCTTTATAAGACTTTCGTATTGATTACTAAGACTTTTCTTTTCACCTAATACTAATTGTTTTAGTTCTTTCTTTTCATCACGAGTTAGATTATAACTTGTATTAGAAAGAACAATCTCTAAAGGAATAAAGTCTCTATATACCTTTTTACAAGATTGCCAATTATCTACTTGGCTCCTATCAAAATATAAATTATGAGGGTCAATACGCTTAACATCTACAGCTCTAAAAGTAGTTATATTTCTTTTATTAGGTATCTCAACTAGCTTAGGTAAACCAGTAGTCTCATCTAACTCCATACTTTGTATAGGGTCATCTATCTCTACTACTTCTTCTTTCCAGTAGATATAAGCAGCAGCTTCACCTTTAATAGCCCAATCATCTTGGCATTTATCTATAGTAGCTTCTAAATCTATATTGTACCAATCGTATATAAGACTTGCTTTATAAGTACCAGCTAGATTATTACTCTTTAAATCTAATCCTTTAATATCTACTATAGCATCATAGCTAGGATAACAAGCTCTTTGTATAGCACTTGTATATGTTTTATATTGTTCATATAAACTTGGTATCTTATCTAGTTTTCCAGTATCATCAACACAAGGAAATAGTTTATCTAAGATATCTATAGTTTCTCTTTTAGGTCCTTCTAAATCAGTATAATAGTTTTTAAATAATGATTTGATATCATTACATATCTTATTACGTTTATCAGGATTAAGATTTATTTTCTTATTGCTTTGATAAAAAAATGTTACCAATGGTTTATTCCTTATATTAAACGTTTATCATACTTTCCACCAAATATATCACGTTCTTTAGAGATACTCTCATTTGATTTATATTGGTCATATCTTGTAGCTTTAATAGGAAAGTATAAACAAACTAAATAACTAACTGCATCTATTGGATGACCTAAGTATTTAGCCATAGGGTTATTCTTTATTTTACTAGAGCTTATCTTTTTAGGTCTAGATGTACCAGGTTCTACTTCATAGTTTTCTATATTGTATATTAAATACTTACATTGAGGATGTATAAATATATGGGGTTTATTATCAGGCCCACATATCATATTATTCCAACACGATATCCTATATTCAATACCAGGGTTCTTAGCCATAACTTTAAGAGTAAGATTATTAAATCCATTCCTCAATAAGTTATTCTTTATATAGACATAATCAACACCTTTGGTTGTTACGTAATCTCCAGAAGCATCACCGTTTATTATTATAGGATGTGTTTTATAATTGCATAACAAATCAGCAATAATACTTGCTGCACTATCTGTAGTAGTGTTTTCTTTTACCATCTCGTATAATACATATACATTACCATCTTTTACTTGGCATATATACCAACACATCGGGTCTACGTTAAAGTCGCAAGTTAAATGGATTGGTAATGACGGGTCTATATTTAGTCCATCTACAATTTGTAGGTTTTTGTTAAAGCCTTTAGTTACTAGACCAGTTGTATCATCACAGTCTTCACCTTCTACATTTATCCTATAATATAAATCGTTATAAGAGTTTTTAAGTAACTCTATATAACCTTCTGGTAAAAATTTATTTTGAGTAGTAGGTGCTAATATCCTTCGATATCCTTCTTTTGGATTTAGTTTAAAGTATTGATATATCCAACCTCTGGATTGTTGAGGGTTTGTATGACCGAATAATCTATGGCGAAAGTTTTTCCATTCAGGATTAGGACTTTGTCTTAGACGAGATAACAACATTGTAAATGTACTCTCCGGTACATCACTCATTTCCTCTATCTCTACAAAACCTAAGTTTAATGATTTAAGTTTTTCAGGTTCTTGTAGATGGCGGAATAATATCTCGCTCTTATTAGGAAATATTAATTTGTTCTCATTCTTTAGGAAAGTATATTGAAGTCCTAATTTATCGAGATGTTCTATATAAGTAAATAAGGTTGTATCTCTAAGAAGGGGGTATGTTAATGCTCCAACTAAACCTCTTATACCAGGATATTTGATAGCTAAGATTATTCCTAATAAACTACCACACCAGGTTTTACCACTACCATATCCTCCTTGATATACAGCTATATCAATTGGATTATTATGATTAATTTCAAAATATTCTTTTTGTGCTGGTAAAAGTTCTACGCTGTACGTCATTAACATCACCTCCTTTCATATACAAAAATAAGTTATATCTTGTTATCATCTAGATTATTTATTATAAGTTGTACAGGTTCTAATTGAACTTCATCAGGATTAACACCTGACCAACTTGCTATCTTCTCTAATATAGTTATCGCTTCGTTTGTTCTTCCTTTCTTAAGACTTTCATTATAGATATAATACATACTTCTTAGTAGTCTTTCCTTACTCATCTTAAGCATATCTGATGAGGAGTTCAATTCTTTCTCTCGAGCTTTAATAGCCTCGTCTATAGTAGAATTAGCTAATAAATCAAGACCTACCTTTAAAGCATTCTCTCTCGGATATCCAGCCTTGATAGCAGATATTTCAGCAGAATAGGTTTGTATATAATTATCAATAAATTTTATTTGCTTATCATCTAATTCCATCGGACCTCTAAAAGAAAAATAATCTAAGGATTACCAGCAACCTTAGTAGGAAATCGGAAAGGAGGTATTCACACAAATCATTGTGGTCTGGTTTTTAATACTCTATAAACTCTTCAATATTTCTTAATACTTTATCTATATCACTACTCATAGTTACAAATATTATCCCTTCGGGAAATGGTTTTTGTATTTCACAGACTATAAACTTCCTATCAGGATATTCATTATCGCAATCTTCATAAAGAAATATTTTAGCTTTGAATAAAGTAGATACTATTTTTTGATATTGATTAAATAATTCTATCAAGGAACTATCATCGGTAAAATAAGTTATTGGTTTAAACATAATCTTAAGTTATCCCTAGTTAAGTTTGTACGGTTGTTATCTAAGTATCTTACTTTTAAATTCTTATTCCAACATTTACGAACTATCCTCCAGACAGGAACTTTAACTCCTTTACTGTTTACTAAACATATATCTCCATATTTATCCAACTTACAAAAATCTCTACCATAATCTACTATCTTACAATACATATCAGGGTCTAAATCTATTGAATGATTTATTGCTGCAAAGATAGATATTTGTTTTCGCATATTTATTAATACCCCCCTATTCTTATTCTTTACTCAATTTACTATTTTTTGTATTTTTCTGTACAGATATAAGCTTGTTTTTTAAATAGTGTTTGATTTTCAGGCATATATCCTTAAACTTATTACTAAGTTGTTTTAAGTTATTATCTCGTATAGAACCTTCATAACAATTTGAACTATACAAATCTAATTGATAACATTTTCCATCCTGGTATAAGTAGATATTAAACTTATAATCGGATATACTATTTAACGAATTAAGAGTCTGTCTAATGTTATCAATAGTACGTCTATTAGATGAGGTTCGTTTTATCTGGTTATAAAACTCATAGGTATACTTCTTAGTAGCATACTCCTTACTATTAACTATCCGTCGAACTAAATCAAAATATCCCATCCTATATTTATTGTAACATCTTTTTTTTAAAAATCAAAATTTTTTTTAAAAAAATTATTTTTTTTTCTTTAAAGATAGGGGGTATATATTCTATATATAGGGGTATGGTTTTATTTCTTTTTTTTTATTAGACACTACCATAAAATAACCAGTACTATAGTACTACTTTTAATTTGTTCAAAATGCTTGTATGGTGATTAGTCCCAATACAGAAAACGCCCGGCTGTAATCTAATCGACGGCTCCGAAGGGTAGACTAAACAACAGAAAGGAAAAGGCTAAACAGTAACATTAAATTCTAACCGAATAAACAAACAGCAACCATAAAACAATAAAACTATAAACAAACCAAACAATATATTGAGGAGAAATTCTCCGTTAGTTATTTAACTACCTATAAAGAAAAAATTATGAATAATACTTAGTACTACATAGTATTATCTAGTAAAAGAAAGTACGCTATCCTTTTCTTTTCTTATTCCTTATTCCTCATAGCTAAAAATTAATTACCCTTCTTAGCTCCCCCTTTTTAATAAAGAAAACTACTATATAAATATAGTAGCAAAAGAAAAAAAATCCCCCCCTCAATGTTCCCCTCTTAATAAAAAAGTCTTCTCTCCTTTTTCCCTTTCCTTCTCTTTTCCTTCCTTATTGTAAAGTTATGTAACAATATAATCCTTTAGATGTTATGAAATATTTTTATTGGGTATAATAAGAATATAAAGGAGGAATTAATTATGTTAACAATAGAAGAACAAACAAATAATTTGGCAAAAAAGAATACTCAAGTGTTCAAGCAAATATCTATACAATTCTATAAATCAAATAGAAAAAATTCAAAACTATTAAAAGATAAAAATATTATTAAAGATATTAATGAAGTTATAGACTTATATGATGTTTTAGATACATATAATAAATTACAAAAAACTTATAGTAATATAGCAGTAACTATAAAGCTATATGAAAATTATAATACAGGATTATGTCATAGCTGTCAAATTAATGCAACACTATGCAATAAAAAGTTTTTTTCAAGCTACGAGCAATTTATTAATGAAGTCCGTTCAGCTGTTGTGTTAAGACAAGGTTTGAATGCTTGGTATATATTAGCGGGCATTCACGATAATAAGATTGTTAGAAGTTTGATTAATGAATATTATCATAATTAATATAATGATTAAAAGGAGTACAATATGATTGAAGTCATTAAAGATAGCTTTAGCGAGATACCAAAAGAATTTATAAACATAAGCAAAGCAATAAACAAATATAAATTAAATAGGTTTATAATTAAGCATAACGATTATACTTATTTTATAGCAATATATGGAACATATTACGGCTTATTTAATATAAAACATAGAAGTTTTCATTGTGGATATCACGAAAAGAATTGTCAAAACTTAAATAAATTTATTCAATATTTAATTAATAACAAATATAAAGTTTATGTATTAAGTAATAATGAGGAGGTAAGATAAATATGAGTACAGTAACAACAAAGAATTTTAAAGTAAGATTACAATTTGCGAAGTATATAGTTGAACGTATGGGAATTGATGAAGTAAGACATTACAAAAAAGTGTTTGGCATCAATGTAGCCCAAACAATATATCAATATGGATATCTTGATTGTTATGACTATGACCTATACAAAACTCTAGTTAATTTAGGAGTAAACACTAAACCAGTAAAAGAATATAGCAAAGTGTTAGATTGGGGTTGCACTTATAAACATAGAGAAAATATAAGAAAAGAATATGTGAAAGCTATACGTTATGCCTTACCGTTAATAGAAACTTATAAAGAGAAAGGAGTAATTGAATATGCAACACGATTATTATTTATGGCTATGCTTTACAGATAAGTACGGATTTATTACGATTGATGGTGAATATTCTTGTCAATATGTAGAAACTTTACTAAACTTATGGGGATGTAAAAACTATGAATTACATCTAGCTGATAATAAAACAATAATGTTTTTCTTATCTAATTATCTAGAAGATTGTTATCAATTAGAATATGTAAAGGATTAAATTATGAAAAATGATAGATGTAAAATTAATAAACATTCAGGAAACAATTTTAAGGCACATCAATTAGCCTGTAAAGCTATACTTATACAAGGGATTGTACGTGATGGATTAACAACTTATGATTATAATCCAGAAACGAATACATTGACAGTATCAGACGGAATTGTTATAGAATATTACAACCCTAAAATATTAGATGATGATTTAATATTCCCATTTTATAATAGAGTTATTCAAGAATTCTAATTGTAAAGTAATGTAAAATATGTGAAATAAATCTATTGACATCGTGTAAAATATGTGGTATGATATAAATAGAAAGGATTTAATTATGAATATAGACCAAATGGATTACAATTGTAGATTAGACCCGTATAACTATGATGATGAAATTAAATTCCATATAGATAATGGTGATATAAATCGAGAAGATTTAATAGACTTCTTATCAGAAGGTAGAATATCAACTAAACAATTTATAAACTATATAGAATATGGCGGGTTTGAAGATGAATAATAAAACATATATTAATGGACAAGATAAAAAGATATTACGGAAATTAATACAAAAAGAATTGAAAGTTGTACGAACTTTACTTGATATTGATATTACATTATATGGTATGTATAGAAGTCCATTATATTATGGATTAATTAAACGGGCAGAGGTATTAGATGAACTACTTACAAAAATTCAATGATGAGGAACTCATCAAAAAATATAAACCATTAATATATAAGGTAGCTTTGAAAATAAAAAAGGATGATTATAGACTTGATGTTGATGATTTAGTCCAAGCAGGATATGAAACTATTTTAAAACTCAAGAAAAAGAATATCAATATCGCCGAGAAAAGTGTTCTATATATTCAAAAGATATTAACAAGACGATTAAGAGAAGAACAAAACTTACAACGTAATATGATAACTATACCAAGATATATAACGGACTATATATCACATTATTATCAAGCTAAAAGATTGTATAATACTACCGATGAAATTAAAGCATACTTAAAAGATAAGGGTATGGGAAACCGAACAGAAGTATTAATGAATATGGATTATTATGCTGAAACAGTAGATGTTGACGAGTATGAATTAAATAATGCATTGCCTACTTATACAAATATGGATACGACAATTGATACTAAAAGAATGATTACATTAATAGAATATCTTTTACAATTTATTAGGCCAATAGCGCAGAAGGCTATACGAGAAAGATATCTAGATAATAATAAACAAGTAATACAGATTGCTAAAGAACTTAATATAAGTAATGCAAGATGTTCAGCAATGATAAGAGCTAGTATTAAAAAGTTACGTAGAAAATTACAATCAAAACTAAAGGAGGATTTTACTTATGGCATTTTCTAGACAGAATTTTAACAACAATAATTTTGGGGGAGGTAATCAATACCAACGAAACTTTAATAACAATCAACAGTTTCAACAACAACAAAAACCACCAATGAATGTAGAAGAAGAAATAGATAAACGATTAGATTTATTTGCTATGATATTACAAAGAGCAGAGGAAAAAGGTATAAAGACAGACGCTTTGTTAATGGCATCAGGGCTTACAGCTTGGGTAACATCATTAATGATAGATATGAAGGGTAGATAATAAATGATATACGGATTATTAGGAACTACTTTACTATTAGTATTAGCTATTGGAATGATAGCAACAGGAATACTAATGATTGGTATAACGTTTGGTTTGTGATACCTCTTTGATTTAAGAGGGGGAAGTGGGGGAGAAAGACCGAACTGGCGGTATATAAGATAGGAACTAGAGTATACTCAATAAACCTACCAGTATTATTTTCTTTTTACCGAACGGTAATAATACCACATATGTTAGGTAAAGAATTAATAAATTTGCTAGAACGGTAAAAACAAGGATACGAATATGTATAAAGAAATAACATTACCAATGAATGTATTAATTGATATACTTAGGAGTAGACGCAATAGAGAATTATATCTTAAGTTATTACAAGAACATCAGCGACAAGATGATGAAGATAGTAATACTTTATTCTTAGTTATTGATAGTTATGAAAAAGATAAAAAGAAATACGGGTATAAAACTAAGTCAGGATTGTGGAAAGCTTTAAATCAATTAGACGTTAATCAGGCGATAGACTTAACACAAGATGGATATATATATTTGAGAGGATTAAAACTTGTCTTATAAAGATTTATATAATAAGTTTAATATAGTAAATGAATTATTAGTAAATAGATATATGCTGACAGTGTTGTTAACCAATGTATTTAATTTAATAGAGCTTACCTCAAGTAAAGAAAGAACTATACAAAAACTATTAGATAAACAAGAAGCTAAAAAGATTAACCGACTTAAGAAGCTAGAAGATATGATTGACTTTAATAACTTCACTCTAAGTAATAAACAATATCAAGCTTTATTAAACGAGTATGGAGCGGAAGTTGTAACTACTGCTTGTGTTATCTTAGATAAGTATATAGAACAAACTAATAAACCTATTAACAATCCCTATAAGAAGTTAAAAGAATGGGCAATTAATCTAGCTATGAAAGAAAAGTTAAGCGATTATACTTCTACTATTTGCCAAGCTATTACTAATATAGATTACCACGATATAGATACAATAGAGAATGCAAGAAAATATATACAAGGTACTCCAGTATATCTAAGGAATATAGACGAGGGATGTAAATACCTAAAAGAAAAGTTTAACTTATGATTTTAAATCAAGGACAAAATGAATATCACCACTTAAAGATAATAGAAATAAAAGATTATACATCAGGAGAATATCCCTTAGTTATACTCAGATGTGAGGGTAAACATTTACTTAGGGATAGTAAAGCAAAGTATGGATGGACAACTGAAAAATATAAGACTAGAGTATTTGTTAAAGGACAACTAATGTATTATGCTTTATATGAGTTAGATGTTAATGATTTAATCTTTGTAGTTGGACATACAGAAATGAGTAAACCTAATCAATATAACTACGAACGTATAGTTAAAGCTGATTATATATATAAAGAAGATTGGGTTAAGTATTATAATAACTATGGCAATATTAACCCGAAAGATTTAGAGGATATGTTATGACGGGAATACCTAACACATTATATGGTGTAGCTACAGAATATTGGTTAACAAGTACAAGTTATAATCCACACTATAGAATATATAAATCGAAAAAGATTGTATGACTAGAATTAATACTTATATAGATAGAATATTAAAGGAGAAAGAATGAACACAGCATTAAAGGAAATATTAAAAGACAAGCCAGAGCTATTACTTCAAGTTATAGAAAACGAAGATAATATATTACATTATTTTAAAGAAGTTTTCATATACAATAATATCAAAGAAATACCACCCGACACAGCTGTATTTTATTTATCTTTTGAATATGCTAAGGCTCAAGTAGAATCAGCAATAAAGGAAAATGAAGAATTGAAAAAAGAAACACTAAACAATAATAATCAAAAGGAATAGTAAAGATGAAATTAATTTATAGATTATTAAGTATTATTTTTTTAATAGGTAGTATACTTTGGCTACCACCAACTAAAGCAGCAACGATTTCTGAACAAGCACAAGTAATTGATGAAGTAATATCTCTTTGTAATTATTATAATACTTATTGTTCTGTTAGAATAGTTGATGACTTTCGTAATGTAGCTTATACCAAGAATAATGATATAACTATATCCAATACACTTGCTAATAATTTTCCGAAAGATGAATTGAGAGGCATCTTATATCACGAACTAGGACACGTACTTAATCAACATAGCCAGAAGGGTCAAGCAATTATGAACCAGATACAGACTATGGGTAAGAGTATAACTCCTCTTGAAGCTAAACAGATACGTCATCGGTTTGAATATGAAGCGGATGCAAAAGCTACTCAATTACTTTATGAAAATAAAAAACCCCAATCATTATCAAAAGCTTTAATGAGAATATCAAAGGGTAGAGATAGGAATAAAGATACTATCTCCCATCCATCTACTAATCAACGAGTTAGGAATATAAATAAATATTATCTAATGTTAAGAAAGAATGCATATGGTTACTAAGAAACAATTAAAACTTAATATACCTAAACTAACTGCAAAAGAAACGCTTATTGCATACGTCCAAACCTTTACGGAGAAGCAGTCTAAGGAGGCTTATCAATTATTACTAGAACGCTTTGATTGTAAACGAGCAAGGGTAATGAAGTTTGATAGGAATGGAGTTCAACAGAGTAACAACTTGGGTAAAGTCCGTCTGACTAAAGGAGAATATGATAGAGTTATACAACAGTTTGGAGATATATATTTCCATAGAGCAGTAGAAGTTCTGTATGATTATATAAGTAACTTAGAAGTCCGAGCCGAGAGTGAAAGTATAGCTCGACAAAGATTAAAAGAATATCAAAGGATATCTCATTATTATAAGATAACTAAGGGATGGGTAAATGAAAGAGTAGTTAATGAAATGAACATTAATTCTAAGGCTACTAGCAGCCCCTACAATAATAGTTTATCTGTTTGGGATATAGACAATCCAACTCAAGCACAAAGATATCTTGATGAACTTCCTGTTGAGCTTAGAATAAATAATCCAGAAGTAGAATATTTAATGACACGATTTCCTAATTTATTATTGAGGTAATATGAATAAAGATTTATTTCCAGAATATGTTATATTAATATTAACTATAGCTTTTATGGTAGCAAGTACAATATACATAAACAATTTATTTGATAGCTATACAACACTTGACTGTACTTCTGAATATTGTTACGAGATAAAATAATGATAGAAGATTTATATAATAAAGATGCTGAAGAAAATATATTAGGAATTATGTTGGTAGACAATAGTAAGGTTGCGTCTATATCTTCATTACTAGAAACTAAGGACTTCTTTACAGAAGCAAATAGAATTATCTTTGATACTATTTGTACTATGTATAAGAAAGATAAACCTATAGATATAGTAAGTGTAAGTGAGCAACTTAAATTTGATAACCAACTAAATACTATTGGCGGGAGGGAATATATAAACCTCCTTGCTGATAGTGTTATAACTACATCTAACTATAAACAATTATGTAAGATTGTTAAAAAATATAGTAAGAAGCGTCAGATACTTTATCTTATAGACCATACTAAAAGTGATATAGAAAAAGGTATAGACATAGATGATGCTATTGATAGTTTAAAATCTCAAGCTGAAATCATATCACTCAGTAAAACAGATAATAATTTAACAAGTATCTTAACAGGTGTTACTGAAGTAATGGATGAGATAGATACTGTATTAAATTCTGAAACTAAAACATTTGGTTTGTCTACAGGATTTAAAAAGATAGATAATGTTTTATCTGGTTTATGTAAATCAAAAATATATATCTTAGCTGCTAGACCATCTATGGGTAAAAGTAGTTTAGCTCAACAGATAGCAGAGAATGTATCTACAAATCATAATGTATTATTTCATTCATTGGAAATGCGATATGCTCAATATACTAAACGTAGTGTATTTAGATTGACAGGATTAAACAATGATGTTTTAACTAATGGTGGAGTAACAGTGGAGGATGCTATGAATAGAGTAGCAGAAGCTAGTGGCCAACTATCTAAACTAAACTTATTTATAGATGATGCTAGTGAATGTACTTTAACTTCTATAGAAAAGAATATCAACAATATGATAGATAAAAAAGGAAGTTGTGATTTGATAGTTATAGATTATCTTCAACTTATGGAGAGTAATAATAAGAAAGTATATGATAGATTTGATGTTGTATCTGATAATAGTAGAGGATTAAAAAAATTAGCTAACAAATACAACGTACCTATTATTTGTTTAAGTCAACTATCTAGGCAGTTAGAACAGAGACAAGATAAACGACCAATACTATCGGACCTTAGAGATAGTGGAGCAATAGAACAAGATGCTGATGTGGTTATGTTTATATATCGAGATGAAGTATATAATCCTAGCCCTATGAGTAGAGGTAAAGCAGAATTAATAATAGCTAAGAATAGAGAAGGTACTTGTCGTATGATACCAATGTTATTTAATGGAGCTAAGACAGAATTTATAGAAGGGAGTAACCCTCGATGAGAAGATGTAAATACCTCTGTAACTGTATAGTTATAACTCATAAGCGTATATGTAAAATAATAAGAGGATGTAAATGTCTTAATTATAATCCAGTAGAAATAGACCCTTACTGGAAAGATATAATAGATGAAACTAATAGGAGATTGTATGGTAGATAAAGAACAGGTAATGATTGACGGTTGTAATGTGAGTAAGTGTAGATATTATTTGCATAACCTTTATAAAAGTTGCGGAGAAGGGTTAGTTGACTGTGAAGGTAAAGACTGTATATTCAAACAACTCAAACGCAAAGAGCAAGAATGCGAGAAATACGAGCAAGTACTTGATGAGATTGAGAAATATTGTTTAGAGGATACCTATACTTTTGCAGACGGAACGCAAGTACGTTATGATACACTTGATGAAATCCTTGATATTATTAATAAAGCGAAAGGCAAATAATGGAGATAGGAAATAAATATTATACCAAAGATAAATCTTATTGGTATCTTATAGAAAGAATTAAAGATGATAAAGCATTCTGTAAAACATCAACAGGATATTTTATGTGGATTAAACTTAAAGACTTGGAGGGATTAAATGAAAAATAAATTTGTAGTTCTGAGTGATATACATTTTCCATACCACGATGATAAAGCTTTGAAAGCTGTATATAAATTCTTAGAACATCATCCTGTTGATACAATAATTCTTAACGGAGATATTTTAGACTTCTACGATGTAAGTTTTTTTGATAAAGACCCTGATAGAATTAATAGCCTACAAAAAGAAATTGATATGGCCCAGAAGTTCTTTAAGAAACTTAGAAGCTTAAACCCTAAAGCAAAGATAATATTTGTTAAAGGTAATCACGAAAATAGGATAGAACGTTATCTAAAGAAACATCCTGAATTATATTCATTAGATGCTTTAAAGTTGCCTAATTTGTTAAATCTAGATAACTATATTATAGAATATAAAGATAAAGGTTTTAAATTAGGTAGTCTTAAAATAATTCACGGAGATATGATTAGGAAATTCTCTAGTTATACAGCAAGAGGAGAACTTGAAAAGCACGACAGTAGTGGTATTAGTTCTCACACTCATAGAGGTGGAGTATATTATTATCGAACACCTGAAAGATATTTAGCTTGGTTTGAAAGCTTCTGCCTTTGCGATTTAAACCCTGAGTATATAGATGAACCTAATTGGCAGCAAGGTTTTCTATACGGATATATAGAGAAAGATAGTTTTGCGGTAACACCTATACCTATAGTTGATGGTAAGATTAAATGTGTATTATTGGAGGATTAAATGCTCGATAGAATACAAGCACAAGGGATAGCAAGGAAAGCCAATATGGATAATGTAATGGTAGCTATAGAACAAGCTTGTTATCAAGGTAAAGATTATATAGAATACTTAATACCCTTTCAAGAAAACGTAGAAGAACTTAAGCGTTTATACTTTACCTTAACCCTAATAGAAGGGGATAAATACGAGATAGCTTGGGGAGGATATTAGATATGTATACTATATAAAGTCCATTTGTGAATATTTTACTTGTGGTATAGGTACTAAAGAACAGTTTATGAGAGGAGTACGGAATGACAGATAAAAATATTTCTCTAAGAGAAATTGAGCTTGAAGCTCGTGTTAATGAATTGGAAGAAAAGCTAACAATCGAAGAAAGAAAAAATTTTGACCTGAAAGAACGTATTGAGGAATTAGAAACAAAAATAGGCTGGTACAAGAGTTACGGTAGGGAAGATGTAGATGATTAATAAAGGAATAATTGTTGAAAATATAAAACTTTTAGCAACTACAAAATCTGTTAGAAGATATACTAAAGAAGGATGTAGATACTCGTTATATTGCGACTGCAATAATTGCAAGAATGAGAATTGGTATGATGATAATTATTGTAATAATGAGTATTTACATTTTATAGATAAAGGTAAGACTACGAGAGTATATTGTGAAAGATATGAGGTATAATATGAGTAAATCTTTATCAGAGTAAATTAGGAGGTTTAATGTATAAGATAGTAAGTCC
>CALXBZ010000114.1 GCA_944386665.1 uncultured Clostridia bacterium | reverse complement strand
ATGCTCAGCGCCAAAAAGCTCTTCCGCTTTCCTCGCACCATATGCCTCTATGGCATCCACATTGTCACAGCCGGCGTAAAAACGGTGCATCGGATAGCCCTCGGCATATTTATCCGTAAGAAGGTTGCTCATCGCAGCCTGCACGGAGATCGATGAAAAATTCTCACTCGCAATAAGCTTCAGATTCTCCCTCTGGTCCCTCAGCTCACGCACGATCCTATCTGCGACGAACGGGGAAACCTCACTCACCAGCGAAAGTGATGAGACATACTGCAGCATCCTTACATTCACATTTCCCTTTTTAAGGTACTTCTCAACAGCGTCCATTCTCTCCTCCTCAAAGAAAGATAGAAAAAGTATGAGTGTTTATCCGAATTTGTACAATCGATTTGCTAACGTTTTCGAGTAAAAGACGTCAATTGACAAATATTCCCCTTATCCCTATACTTTCTAACGGTTTAGAAGGAGCTATAATGGCAAAAGAAGAAGCAATCGAAGTTGAGGGAGTCGTAAAGGAAGCACTTCCAAACACAATGTTCCGCGTAGAGCTTCAGAACAAGCTCGTAATCCTTGCACACCTTTCAGGTAAGATGAGGAAGCATTATATCAGGATCGTTCCAGGGGATACGGTCAAAGTGGAGCTTTCACCATACGATCTTACGAAAGGCAGGATTGTCTACAGGGAGCGTTAATTACTCCCTGTTTTTTATTGCACAATTTTTCTAGGTGAGTATAATGCCTCTCTGAGGTAAACATGGAACACCAGTTCTCTCCTTCCTATCTATTTTCCCTGATCGTTCCTCTCGTGTTCGAATCCCTTCTGAACATGATGATCGGTATGGCAGATACCATCATGGTTGCAAGCTGCGGGGAAGCCGCGGTATCCGCAGTATCTCTGGTGGATTCAGTTTCCACGCTGCTCATCCAGCTCTTTACCGCGTTCTCAACAGGTGGGGCTGTGATCGTATCGCAGTATCTCGGAAGAAAAGACAGGCCTAGCGCACTTTTAAGTGCAAGAAACCTCATATACATATCGTTTTCCATCGCACTTACCTTGTCCATTCTGATGCTCATATTCAGGTCATCGGTCATCAATGCCGTATTCGGCGCCATAGAGGAGGATGTCCGAGCCTATACTGGTGACTATTTCGTTCCAATACTCCTCTCCTACCCGGCACTTGCATTCTTTGAGTCCCTGACAGCGATTTCAAGAAGCGAAGGGAAAACTGCCCGCACAATGGGGGCTGCGATACTCATGAACGCAATAAACATATCTGGAAACGCCATTCTCATCTATATTTTCGATATGGGACCCAGAGGTGCTGGCATCGCCTCATTCTCCTCAAGGGTTGCAGGATGCATACTGATGCTCTCTTTAATGCATAGAAGAGATGAAGAGCTCAGCATGATAGGCTTTCTGAAAGGTCCCGTATCACTTGCCATGATAAAAAGAATATTGAGAATAGCAATTCCCGCTGGAATAGAGAGCACTGTATTCCATGTTGGGAAGATCCTTGTTCAGAGCCTCATCACGACCCTTGGTACGGCAAGCATAGCGATAAACGCTGTAGTGATGAATTTCAACTCCTACTCAAACATCCCGGGCAACGGAATCAACCTTGCACTAATCACTATTATCGGGCAGTGTAGAGGAAAAGATAATTTCAAGGACATCAATTACTACACGAAACTTATGATGCTGATTGTCTACATATCGACACTCATCATCACAATCCCGCTCTACATTCTCTCCCCTCTCGTAATACACCTATATGGACTTGAGAGCACTACGGCCATTACTGCCCTTCCGATAGCCAGGGGCTGCCTTATGGCATGCCTTCTCATCTGGCCATTTGCTTTCACGCTCCCGAACACACTCAAAGCAAACGGAGATGTGAAATTCATAATGCTTACATCCTTCTTCTCGATGTGGATATTCCGCGTAGCCCTCTCCTACCTCCTTATAAAACACTTCGGTTTTGGTGTTGAAGGTGTATGGTATTCGATGTACGCGGACTGGGCTTTCCGAGGAGTGCTCTACTTCTTACGCTACAAAGGAGGAAAATGGAAGGAGAAGGCGGTAATCTAGCTTTTCTTAAGAATCACCCAGAGAGCACCATTTCCACCGTACTGGAGAGGTGCGTTATTTTTCTCTGAAATTCCCCCATCGCTATCGAGGAGGGCGATGACAGCATCACGCAATACTCCGACGCCACCTTCAGAATGAAGGCCTTTACCTGTTATTATGCTGACTTTCCTTATCCTGTGAGACCTGCAGTCCGAAAGGAATGCGGTAACGGCAGCAAGAGCCTCCTCCTGAGTCTTTCCATGGAGATCGAGCGTTGCCTGTGGCATCATAGTCCTGAGCTGGCTTATAGTGTAATCCTTCTTCTCAGGAAGATCCCCCTTCTCCTTTATTATCTCCTCGAAAGTCTTAACGTCATTCTTTTCCTTCTTTCTAGACTCATAGCTGTCGTAAATCTTCGAGAAATCCTTTTTCGCCCTGCCGTCCTTTTTTCTCTGTACGCCCTCGCTTTTCTTCTCCCCCTCTTTCTCTTCCTTCTTCTCGCTCTCTTTTCGCTGGAAAGAGCCGTTATTACCATAAACCGACCAGGATGCCTCGGGAGAGCGTGTTTCTTCCGCACTCTCTTTCTTGAAGAAGAAATCATCTTTTGCAATCTCCTCTTCAACCTTGCCAATCTCCTCCACGATATCAGAAGATGGGGTGCTGTCATCACTTGAATAAAAACCGCTCAGGATCTCACCAAAATCCTTTGTAGGCTTATATGAGCTCTTCTTTTCCTCCTTCACAACTTTTTCCTGTGATGAATCATTATCCTCTTTCCTAGTCTCAATCTCAGGGCGCACGAAGCTCTCATTATTGCCATATATGGACCAGGAGGCCTCAGGGGAACGGAACTCTTCCTCACTCTCTTTTTTGAAGAGGGAAGTCTCATCTTCCTGCCTCCCTTCGTTATCCACACGAACCTCTATTTCTTCGTCAATCACAGAGAGCGGACGTTCTTTAACAGGGAGTGGGGTCTTCTCAAACTCGGAGAGGATCTGACCGAAATCTTTCGTAGCTTTGTAGCTGCTTTTTACCCTGTCCTCCTCCCTCACTTTCTTTTTCTTATCCTTTTCCTCCCATTTGTCAAGGATGTCCCCGAAGGAGACTGATTTACCCGTATCC
>CALXBZ010000113.1 GCA_944386665.1 uncultured Clostridia bacterium | reverse complement strand
TTATTAAGACCAGGAAGATTTGATAGACAAATTGTAGTATCACTTCCAGATGTAAGAGCAAGAGAACAAATACTAGAAGTACATGCAAGAAAGAAAAGATTAGCAGAAGATGTAGATTTAAAAATTGTAGCTAGAAATACAGCAGGTTTTTCAGGAGCAGATTTAGAAAATATTTTAAATGAAGCAGCATTACTTGCAGCTAGAAGAAATCTAAAAGAAATCCATGAAAGAGAAATTGAAGATGCTATGGTCAAAGTTACAATGGGACCAGAAAAGACTACAAGAGTAAGAAGTGAAAAAGAAAAGAGATTGGTTGCATACCATGAAGCAGGGCATGCGGTTGTAAGTAAATTTTTACCAACGCAAGATGCTGTACATGAAATATCAATAGTACCAAGAGGTATGGCAGGAGGCTATACAATGTATCAACCAACAGAAGATAAATCATTTATGTCTAGAACAGAGATGATAGAACAAATTATATCTTTATTAGGTGGTAGAGCTTCTGAAGCATTAATATTAGACGATATATCTACAGGTGCAAGTAATGACATTGAAAGAGCTACAAAAATTGCAAATTCAATGGTTACTAAATATGGAATGAGCCAAAGATTAGGAACAATAACATGGGGTTCTGATCAAAATGAAGTATTCTTAGGAAGAGACTTAGCACAAGAAAAAACATATTCTGAAGAAACAGCAGGAATTATAGACGAAGAAATGAAAAAGATAATAGATGCTTGCTACAATAAAGCATTAGAAATATTAAAAACAAATGAAAATAAATTGCATGCTGTAGCAAATGTATTATTAGAGAAAGAAAAAATAACAGGAGAAGAATTTGAAGCAATATTTGATGAGCAGTAATTGCTTATAAATAAAACAGTATAAAAATCAAAGGAAGGAAGATAAAAAAGTGGAAGCATTTGCAGTTATTGTATTATTAATACTTATAATTATATCATTAATTATATTTGCAATAATGCAAATAAAAATGGCTGGTATAGAAGTAAAAGACTTTTGGTCTTTTATTAAAGCAAATGAAGACCTAGACAAATTGTATATTTTTGCTAAAAAATACAATAGAATGTCACCACAAGAAAAAATAATTTTCTTACATGAAACTGAAAAAATGTCAAACGCTTTTCAAAAAGTTCCTTCTATGATTTGGGAAGATGAATATTCTAAATATAGAGATGTTATGGACACATACAGAGATATAAGAGTAGATAGATGGAAAGAATCTACTAAAAAATAAAAGAGGTCGTTATCAAATATAATTTGATAACGACTATTTTATTTGTAACAATTTTTGCAAAAATAAATATAATAAACATAGAATAGGAAGTGACAAATTGAAAGGAATATATTTTGACCATTCTGCAACTACAGCTGTAAAAAGAGAAGTTTTAAATGAAATGATACCATATTTTTGTATGCAATATGGAAATCCGTCTTCACTATATTTTTTAGGAAGGAATGCTAAAAGAGCAATAGAAAAATCTCGAGAAAAAGTTGCATGTGCAATTAATTGCAAACCTAATGAGATTTATTTTACTTCTGGAGGTAGCGAAAGCGATAACTTAGCAATTAAAGGTTTTTGCTATGCAAATAAAAATAAAGGAAATCATATAATAACTTCAAAAATTGAACATCCAGCAGTATTAAATACTTGTAAAAGATTAGAGCAAAAAGGGTATAGAGTAACTTATTTAAATGTTGATAAGAATGGCTTTATAGACATTGACGAACTTAAGAATGTTATTACTAATCAAACAATTTTAATTAGTATTATGATGGCAAATAACGAGATTGGTACTATACAAAATGTTAAAGAAATTGGAATGATTGCTCATAGTAGAAATATTGTGTTTCATACAGATGCTGTCCAAGCAATTGGAAATATCAAAATTGATGTACAAGAAATGAATATTGATATGTTATCAATGTCTGCTCATAAGTTCTATGGACCAAAAGGTGTTGGAGCTTTGTACGTAAGATGTGGACTAAACTTTGAAAGAATTCTAGATGGAGGACATCAAGAAAGAGATAAAAGAGCTGGAACTGAAAATGTTGCAGGTATAGTTGGCCTAGGAAAAGCAATTGAAATATCGACATATAATTTAGAATCATACAACAGAAAACTGTTAATTTTAAGAGAATATTGCATATCAGAGTTAAATAAAAATATAAAAGGTATAAAAATCAATGGAGATTTAGATAAGAGATTGCCAGGAAATATAAATGTATCTTTTAAGGACTGTGATTCAAGTGACATATTAATAGAACTAGATAAAGCTGGAATTTTTGCATCTGGAGGTTCAGCTTGTGCATCAGGAATCTCAGCACCTTCACATGTTCTTATGGCTATAGGACTAGACAGAGAATGGATAGAAGGAACTATAAGAATAACTCTAGGTGATGAAAACACTAAAGAAGATATAGACTATTTAGTTAAAAATTTGAGTACGATAATAGCAAAGTTAAGGATGGAAAACAAAAAG
>CALXBZ010000112.1 GCA_944386665.1 uncultured Clostridia bacterium | reverse complement strand
TCCTTTCTATTTTAACTTTTATTAAATTTATATTGTTGCAAAGAACATTATTAATGTTTCTTTGTAATCAATGCATCTTATTTTACTAAGTTTAGAGTTTCTCTTGCAATCATTAGTTCTTCATTAGTTGGTACAACCCAAACTTTTACTTTAGAGCTTTCTTTAGATATCTCCATTTCTTTGCCTTTTTCTTCATTTTTTTCAGGATCTAATTCAACTCCCATAAATGTAAGATGACTGCATATATCTGCTCTTGAGATAGGTCCTTTTTCTCCTACTCCTGCTGTAAATGTTATAACATCTACTCCATTCATTGCTACTGCCATCTTAGCTATATATTGTGCTATTATATAGTCATATTCTTTCATGGCAAGAATTGCTCTTTCGTCCCCTTGTTCCATAGCTCTCTCAACATCTCTATTGTCTGCTGAAATTCCTGACAAGGCTAATAACCCTGATTTTTTATTTAACATATGTTCCATTTGAGATGTATTCATATTTTCTTTATCCATTAAATATGTAACAACTGATGGATCTAAGTCACCAGAACGACTACCCATTGCAATTCCTCCAAGAGGTGTTAATCCCATTGTTGTATCTACACTTTTACCGTCCTGAATGGCACACAAGCTTGCACCTTGACCAATATGGCAATTTATAATTTTTAAATCTTCTATTGGTTTTTCTAAAATCTCCGCAATTCTATTTGCAACATATTTATGTGATGTACCGTGGAATCCATATTTTCTTATGCTATATTTTGTGTAGTACTCATATGGTATAGGATATAAATAACGTTCTTTTGCAATTGTTTGATGAAATGCAGTATCAAATACTACTACATTTGTTTTTCCTGGCAAAAATTCTTCACAAGCTTTTATTCCTTGAAGATGTGCTGGATTATGTAGTGGTGCAAAAGTTATTGCATCTTCTATTCCCTTTTTTACTTCTTCTGTTACAATTGTAGATTCTTTAAATTTTTCTCCTCCGTGAACAATTCTATGGCCTATAGCTGTAATTTCGTCTAAATCTGATATTACTGGATATTTAGGGTCTGTAAATTGTTTTAAAACAAATTTAATAGCTTCTCCATGATCTCTTGCAATTACATCATATTTATATTTTTCACCATTTACTTTATGGGTTACAAAAGAATCATAATGTCCTATTCTTTCAAAATATCCTTTTGCCATTACTTCTTCATTATCCATATTAATTAACTGATATTTTAATGAAGAACTTCCACAATTTAATACTAATATTTTCATAATTACCTCTTTCCTTTTAAAATTATTCATTTTAGAAAATTTTAAATTTTATTGTTGTTTATATAAATATATACATTATATATTGTAACAAAATATTTTTTACAAAAATTTTTATTTTATGTATTGTGCTTGAACTGCTGTTATTGCAACAACACCTGCAATATCTCTACTTGAGCAACCTCTCGATAAATCGTTTACAGCTTTAGATACCCCTTGGCATAGTGGTCCATAAGCTTCTGCATGACCAAATCTTTGTGTCAACTTATATCCAATGTTTCCTGCGTCTAAATCTGGGAATATTAGTATATTTGCTTTTCCCTTTAGAGGACTTCCTGGGGCTTTTCTTTCTGCAATTTCTGGTATTATGGCTGCATCTAATTGAATTTCTCCATCACAAATTAAATCTGGTTCTTTTTCTTTTACTAGTTTTGTTGCTTCAACTACTTTATCTGTTAATGGTGAGTGAGCACTTCCATGAGTTGAATATGAAAGCATAGCTACTTTTGGCTCTTTTCCAACTAATTCTTTAAAACTTTTGCTTGAAGATATAGCTATTTCTGATAAAGCTTCCGCATCTGGATATTCGTTAAGTCCAGAATCCGCAAATATAAATACTCCATCTTCTCCATATTCATTATCTGGTAATACCATTATAAAAAATGCTGATACAAGTTTTGTTCCTGGAGCTGCTTTTAATATTTGAAGTGCTGGCCTTAGCGTATCTGCTGTTGGGTTTGCAGCACCAGATACAAATCCATCCGCATCTCCTTCTTTCACCATCATTGTAGCAAAATATCTACTATTTGACATTAATAGTTCCTTTGCTTGATTTAAAGTCATTCCTTTATTTTTTCTTAGTTCATATAAATCATTTGCATATTTGCTAAAATTACTATAAGTTGCTGGGTTTACTATTTGTGCACCTGTTAAATTTATATTATGCTCTTCTGCCAATTTGTTTATATCATCAGGATTGCCTATTAATATAATATTTGCGAAGCCTTCTTCAATCACAATTTGAGTTGCTTCTAAAACACGTATATCTTCGCTTTCAGGTAATACTATTGTTTTTATTTCTTTTTCTGCTTCTTTTTTTATTCTATCTATAAAAGACATTTAATATTCCTCCTTCTAGATTTTTTATTACTATCTATCCTTTTGTATTATATCATTACATTTTGAATTTTACTACTATTTTTGCGAATTTCTAATTTCATTTTTTAATTATATGGTATAAT
>CALXBZ010000111.1 GCA_944386665.1 uncultured Clostridia bacterium | reverse complement strand
CCTGTACCATATAAAATCTTATTTACGAAGTCCTTTGGTAATTTGTTAATTGGTACATCTTTAATTTTTACACCATAATGCTTTGCAAGACTTTCAAAATACATTTTAGCCATTGTATCGCCTTTTTTCATTGTGCTAGCACCAAAAGCTTTTATGCCATCATATAAAGTTTTATTTTTGTCTGGAACAATTAAATCTTCATCTATTCTCATTAAATATCCAATACCCGTACATTCTGGGCAGGCCCCATAAGGGTTATTAAACGAGAACATTCTTGGCGTTAATTCTTCAAAACTTATTCCGCAATCTGTACATGCATAATTTTGACTATATATTTTTTCTTCTTTTCCAGGAATATCTATTGTAACTAAGTTGTTTGCATATTTCATAGCTGTTTCAACTGACTCTGTAAGTCTAGAACGAATTCCTTCTTTGATTACTAATCTGTCTACTACGATTTCTACATTATGTTTTTTCTTTTTATCAATTGTAATTTCATCTTCGCCCAACTCATACATAGTACCATCTATTCTTGCTCTAACAAATCCAGCTTTTTGATAATCTTCTAATTGTTTTACAAATTCACCTTTTCTTCCACGAACGACTGGAGCTAAAACCTGAATTCTTGTTCCTTCTTCAAGTTCTAGTATGTTATCTATTATTTGATCTATTGTTTGCTTTTCTATCTTTTTACCACAATTAGGACAATATGGTGTTCCTATCCTTGCAAATAATAAACGAAGATAATCGTATATCTCTGTTACTGTTCCAACTGTTGAACGTGGATTTTTAGAAGTGGTTTTTTGGTCTATTGATATTGCTGGTGATAATCCATCTATAGATTCAACTTCTGGTTTTTCCATCATTCCTAAGAATTGTCTTGCATAAGAAGATAAGCTTTCCACATATCTTCTTTGACCTTCTGCATATAAAGTATCAAACGCAAGAGAGGACTTTCCTGATCCTGAAAGTCCTGTTATTACAACCAATTTATTTCTTGGTATTGTTAAATTTATGTTTTTTAGATTGTGCTCTTTTGCACCTTTTATTACTATGCTATCGTTCACTTACATACTCCCTATTTATGATTTAAAAACGAAAATGTATTATCCAATCTCTTCTTGCACATTTTTACTTCTTTTTTGATTATTAAGTCTATTTCTTCTGTATATTCTGTTTCTCTCATTGAAACTAATTCTTTTAAATTTAAAATTGTATCTTCAACATTCTTTAAATTAATTTTTGTTGTCATACTATTTTTTCTTCCACTAGTATATTTATGTGTAACAAACTGAGCCATTTTGTAGTCTTTCGCTTTCATTACACCTTTATATACAAATAATACATCTTCATAAAATCTATGTTCTGGAAATCTTATATTGTTTTCATCTAAATATTCTTTTCTCCAGGCTTTGCTCCATGGATTAGGATATTTGTCCATTGCTGCTTTATATGTTTTAGTACATGTTTCTTCAGTTGGAATAACTAATTCTTCCCTATCTCCTCCAATTTGAAACCCTAAATATATAACATCTGTTTTATCTTGTCCTATTAACATATCTAATCTTTCTAAAACATCATCTGAAGCTATGCTATCGTCTCCATCAAGAAATACTATATACTCACCTTTTGCTACTGCAAGTGCTGAATTTCTTGCCCCTCCTGCTCTTTTATTCTCAGTATGTTCTATATAAACTATGTTGTCATATTTTTTCATTGCCTCTTTTATTACATTCCCGGTATTATCTGTTGAACAATCGTTTACAATTATCAACTCATAATCTTTAAATGTTTGACATTCAACACTTTCTATAGCTCTTTCAATATAATTTTCTATATTATACGCTGCTGTTATAATACTAAATCTCTTTTTTGTATTTGTAATTTGTTGCTTTACTAGCTGGTCCATCTTTTACTTTTAACTCCTCTCCATTTATAATAGAATTGAACAATTCTATTAAATTTTCTGCAGCAATACTGCTTGTCCATTTTTCTGTTATATATGTATATGCATTTGTTGATAGCTTTCTTCTTAATTCTTTGTTATCTATAACAAGCTTTACATTTTCTTCAAGCTCTTTATAGTTGTTATACATTAATCCATTTTCTTTATCTTTAATTAAATATGGTACTGAGCCCATCCTTCTATTGGCAATTACAGCACATCCAGCATTCATGGATTCATTTATGACTGCACCCCATCCTTCTGCTGAAGCACTTGTTCCAATAAATATATTGGCTTTTTCCATATAATCTTTTACTTGTTCACTTGGTACTTGTCCTACAACTGTTACTACATCACTTAAATTTTCTTTCTTAATTTGAGCTTTTATTTTCTCTTCTAGTTTTCCCGTTCCAAGCATTTTTATTTCAAAGTTATAATTCTGTCGTTTAAGATTTTTTGCAAGTTTAATAACTACTTCTGGATGTTTCCATTTTATAAATCTTGCTACCCAAATAATTTCTATTTTATCATTTTTTTCTTTGTCATCTATTAGTTTTTCTATATCATATTTGTTTGTTTCTAGAAAATATCCCCATTTATAAATTTTATTT
>CALXBZ010000110.1 GCA_944386665.1 uncultured Clostridia bacterium | reverse complement strand
AGGGAAAATCCCAAAATATTTAAGGAGGAAAAAATTATGCCAAAATTAAAAACAAATAAAGCTGCTAAAAAAAGATATTCATATACAGCAACTGGAAAAGTAAAAAGAACAAAATCAAACAGAAGACACTTATTAGCAAATAAGACGCCAAGAGCTAAAGCTAGAGGTAAAGTACAAGATGCTTATGCTGATAAGACATGTGAAGCAGGAATTAAAAAATTGTTACCATATGGTAATAAATAGTAAAGAATTTTAAGGAAGGTGAATAAGAATGGCAAGAGTAAAAACAGCAATAATTACACGTAAAAAACATAATAAAATATTAAAAAGAGCAAAAGGATATTATGGAGCAAAACACTACAGATTTAGAATGGCTAAACAACAAGTTATGAAATCTGGAAATTATGCTTTTGTAGGAAGAAAAGATAAAAAATCTAACTTCAGAAAATTATGGATAGCTAGAATAAACGCAGCTGCAAGAATGAATGGATTAACATATAGCCAATTAATCAACGGATTAAAAAAGGCGAATGTTGTTATTAACAGAAAAATGTTAGCTGAAATGGCAGTTTCTGATCCAGTAGCTTTTACAAAAGTTGCAGAGATGGCTAAAAAAGCAAAATAATTAAATAATGGAAAAAGTTATAGAAGATTATGCGATTTTCTATAATTTTTTTTTACTATTTTAATTAAATGTAAATAAGTATATTAAATATAAAGAGTTATAATAAAAACAAATAAGTATATTATTTTTTTGTATTTTATTGTTCTTTGCTTGTCGTAGCTTCTATATCTAAATATACTTGTATGAAAGCTACTCCAATCGCACTCGCTATGCTTGTTTGGTCGCTAACGCAGAACTGCAAAATTTAAAAAATTAATATAATTATTTGATATATGTTAGATAAGAGTGATATAATTCAAATTAAATTAATTGAGAAGAATAATCGTAATTCAAAATAATTTAAATTAAAATAAATTTAGGAGAATAATCGTAAATGGAGAATTGGTTAAATCGTGAGGAACTGCTAATAGGAAAAGAAAATGTAGAAAAATTAATGAATTCAACAGTTGCAATTTTTGGCTGTGGTGGAGTTGGTTCATACGCCGTTGAAGGATTGGCAAGAGCTGGAATTGGCAAATTCGTATTAATAGATAAAGATATTGTAGATGTTACAAACATAAATAGACAGCTAATTGCAGATACTACTACTATGGGACAAGATAAAGTAGCAGTTGAGAAAGAAAGAATTTTAAAAATAAATCCAAATGCAGATGTTAAAACTTACAAAGAATTTTATAATAAAGAAAACGCTGAAAAATTAGTAAGTACTGAATATACATATATAGTTGATGCAATAGATTCGGTTTCATCAAAAATTTCTTTAATAAAAGAAGCAAATAAAAAAGATATAAAAATAATATCTGCAATGGGAATGGGAAATAAGCTAAATCCAACAATGATAGAAGTTGCAGACATTAGCAAGACAGAAGTATGTCCACTTGCAAAAGTAATCAGAAAAAAATTAAAAGAAGAGGGAATATACCATACAAAAGTTGTGTATTCAAAGGAAAGCCCAACTAGAGTAGATGATAGCGAAGAAAATAAACAAACAACTGCAAGTATAAGTTTTGTTCCATCTGTTTGTGGACTGATTATGGCAAGTGAAATTGTAAAGGACATAATTGAATGAATAAAATAAAAAGAACAGATAACAATTTTAATAATATGTATTAAAAATTTATAATTAAGCCAAATTTACAAGAATTTTACATAAAATCTTCAAAAGCTTGCAAATTATATGAATTTACTATATAATATAGTTAGTTAGCGAATGCTACAATGCCCAATTTACTTACTTTTGCAAGTGAATAATCCAAAAACTATAATTAGGAGGATTTGATTATGAAACGGAAAGAGTTTGGATTTTTTATGAATCTCTTTGTTTCTTATGCAGTAGGAGGATCAGCAGGAGTCTTTTATTCACTGGCTATGGAACAGTCTAGCACTTTTTATTTATTTATGGCAATTATAACAACTGTAGCGGGGATTTTTAACATCGC
The DNA here is from genome assembly GCA_944386665.1 of uncultured Clostridia bacterium. Classification (GTDB taxonomy): domain Bacteria; phylum Bacillota; class Clostridia; order TANB77; family CAG-508; genus CAG-245. The sequence continues at coordinate 532 of CALXBZ010000110.1, read as the reverse complement.
GTATGGAAGAGCTAATTTTTTTTCTGAAGATGAGAGAGACGAAAAAGACTAAACCTTTCAAGCATATGACACAGAAATAAAAAGCTGTGTCATATGTTATTTTTTTGTATAATTTAATAAAAAAAGGAAATGATATTTTTAATAGACAAAATATAAATGAAAAATTTATATAAAAAATAAAGGTTTATAGGCAAAACCTTATTAAAAAACCTAAATTTATTAATAAGGAAGATTAAATAATGGAAAAACACATAATGATAACAGGAACTTCAACAATATCATGGAAAGATGCAATTTTGCAAACAATTGATGAGGCATCAAAAACAATAGACTATTTAACAGGAGTTACTATTGTAAATCAAAAAGCAAAAATTAATGGAAAAAAGATAATAGAGTACTATGTTGATGTAGACTTAACTTTTATGATAGATAGAGATAGAAAATAGAAAGGAAGATTGCAATGGAAGAGGTAAATACACAAAAAGAGTATAATAAATACGTAGAGAAAAAATCTCCAAACTCACCAATACTA
>CALXBZ010000109.1 GCA_944386665.1 uncultured Clostridia bacterium | reverse complement strand
ATAGAATAAATAAATTTCGAGTTTGTTATCTAGTGTACTGGTTGGATATAGATATAAGAGAACTAAGAGTAATTTTAGAAAATGCTAGAATAGAAGAAAATAAGCTATATGATTTAGCACCTAGTAAGTTAGAAGATATTTACTTTGATTTAAGAACTGTTAAGAAAAGTATATTTGGAGGTGAGCAAAATGAATAATGATTTTATGTTTAAATTTGTCAAAGGACAAGTAATAGAAAAAATTGACTTAATGTTAGAAATAGTACAGGAAAGTCAAAAAATCTTTCCAAAATATATGTATGAAAGAATAGAGAATTTGCGTAAGAGTTTGGAGCAGTTAGAAAAATATGTCTCGAATAAAGTGGATAGTTGGGAAATGGTTACAAAAGATTTCTCTGAGATTAGTAGTATAATTGCTGACATTGTTATATCAGTAAATGATTTAAACAAAGAAAAAGAAATTATAAGAGTAAAATGTATAATTCCTGCTAGTATTGTTGAAGCAACATACGAAACATATAATCACATGGCAGATACATTGAAAACGATGAATTTAGAAATTAAGGGAGGGAATGTTCAATGGAACAAGATTTTAATATAAATAATAAAACAAATAAAATAGGAGAAATGTTTGAGGAGTTTAATGCTCCACTAACGAAAGAAGAAGAACAAGCAGTACAATATGAAAAAATAGCTAAAAGACTTGATGATATACAAAACGATGTATTTAAGAATCCTATTCTATCAGCTACTCAGAAAGTATCATTTAGTCAAAAAATTAGACCAGTCATTGGTCATTGCACTGGAAAAGTGAGATTTCTTCGAGGAGAGATAGATATAGAGGAAATAAAAAGGAATAAAGAAGAAAATTCAAAAATGAATAAGAATAAATAAAGTAAGGTTTTATAAGGGAAGATTAAACATCTTCCCCAGCCTTAGATATGAAACAATAAACGAAGCAATAATCCTAATTATACGAACTATTAGACGCAGTAATTATACAAAAATATGTATAATAAGGAGGGAATAAAAATGCAACAATGGAGAACAGCAAGTAAACTAATAGAAGAAATAAAGAGAGAAGATCCTAACACTTCTCTAACCTTATACGCTATAAGGAAATTATTAGATAATAGGGAGATTGAATTTATCAAGAGAGGTAGAAAATATCTAATTGACAAAAATAGTTTACTTGAATATCTTTCAACAATGGCAAAAGAGAATAAAAATAACTAATCATAAGCTACTACCTGAATTGGTGGTTAAGCGAGGTGAATAATATGGTAGAAGTGATACTTTCTAAACAAGAGCAAGAAGTAGACGGAATAGAAGAATTAAAAGAAATGTGTAGTTCTTTTAAAGATTTACTAAGTAATGTACTTGTAGCAGCTGAAGGTTGTACTAATACAGAAGAACTAACAGAAAGATTACTTGATAGTTATGTTGCAGTACATAAATTACAAAATGCTATAAAGAATTTGAATAATGAAAATTAGTATAATTCCGCTTCTAAATCTAATATGATAAAGGAGCGGAAACACTATAAATATCAATAGTTATAGCTAATAAAAAAGTATAAAAAGATTTCAAAAAGTATAGCTTTTATTTACATAATATGGTAAAATAATCTTGTGGAAGAAAGTGCTGTAATTCACTTGTACCAATGAAAAGGAGCGATTAAAAGTTGAGAGGTATAAGCATAAAATATAATGAAGATTATACAAAGTGCCAAGTTGTTGTAAGTGTAACAACAAATGGAAAAAGAACAAGATATAAACAAACATTTTATGTAGAAAATGAGAAAAATACAAAAGCTGAGAGAATAATGGAATTAGAAAATAAAGCTATTGAATTTAGAAACAAACATAAAAAGGAAGATTTTATGAGGGGAGAAATAACAACATTTGAAGAATTTGTTGATATAATTATGAAGAAATATGCTAAAAAAGAATTGTCCCCAAGTACAGTTGAAAGATATAAACAACTATATTCAAGAGCAATAAAAAGTCCATTAGGAAAAATGTATTTAAGTGATATAAAACCAATAGACTTGATTAAGTTTTATGAAAGTTTAGAAGAAAAGCAAGTAATAAAATACAAAAGTGGAAAAGTAAAAGAATACTATTTAAGTAGGCAAACTATTCTTCATCATCAAAAAGCAATAGGAGTTTTGTTTTCAAAAGCTAAGTATTGGCAGTATGTGAAAGAAAATATAACACAAAGAGTTGAGAATATAAAAGTGAAACATAAGGAAACAGAAGTATTGAGTTTAAAGGAAATAAAACAGATGTTAGAGTTATTAGAAAATGAAGATATAATATATAAAACTATTATATATATTGCAACAATGTGTGGGCTTAGGAGACGGAGAAATTTGTGCATTACGGGTGGGATGATATAAATTTTGAAACAAAGACATTAACAGTTAGAAGAAATGTATTGTATATCCCAAAAGTAGGAATAGTAGAAAAAACACCAAAGACAGAAACAAGTATAAGAACTCTAACAATGCCAGATAAGCTAATAAATATATTAAAAGAATATAAAGTATGGCAAGATAAAGAAAGATTAAAGTATGGGTATAAAAATACTGGAAAGTTATTTACAAACTGGACTGGTGAAGATAAAAATATATTAATACCTGATACGGTCTCTAATTGGTTTAGTGCTT
>CALXBZ010000108.1 GCA_944386665.1 uncultured Clostridia bacterium | reverse complement strand
CTAGTTTAGAAACTCAATTAAAAGAATTAGAAAGTAAAACAGCTTCTCCTGATTTTTGGGAAAATACTCAAAATTCTAGTAAAGTTTTAAAACAAATAACTGATTTAAAAACAAAAACTGAAAATTATAAGAAAATACAATCAAATTTGGAATATGCAAAAGAATTAACAGAAATAATTTTAGAAGACTTACAACGCAATGAAGATGAAAACTCAGAGTCAAACAATGAAATTAAAGAAATAATTCAAATAACCAATAATTTAGAAAAAGATATAGAAAAGTTAGAAATTAGTACACTTTTATCTGGCAAATATGATTCTAATAATGCAATATTAACTCTTCATCCTGGTGCTGGAGGAACAGAAGCGCAAGACTGGGTTGCAATGCTTTATAGAATGTACTGTAGATGGAGCAATGCCAATGGCTACGAAGTTAAAGAATTAGATTATTTAGATGGTGAGGAAGCAGGAATAAAAAGTGTTACTTTCCTAGTTTCCGGTGCCTATGCATATGGATATTTAAAAGGAGAAATGGGAGTTCACAGATTAGTTCGTATATCTCCTTTTGATGCAGGAGGCAGAAGACATACTTCGTTTGCATCCTTAGAAGTATTGCCAGAAATAACAGAAGATGTACAAATTGACATTAATCCAGATGACCTAAGAATTGATACTTATAGAGCATCTGGAGCTGGTGGCCAACATATAAATAAAACTTCTTCTGCAGTAAGAATAACTCACATACCAACGAACATAGTTGTAACGTGTCAGTCCGAAAGATCCCAAATACAAAATAGGGAAACAGCAATGAAAATGTTAAAGTCAAAACTATTAGACCTCAAAGAAAAAGAAAATAAAGAAACAATTGACGATTTAAAAGGGATTCAAATGGACATTGCGTGGGGAAGTCAAATTCGATCATATGTTTTTTGCCCTTATACAATGGTAAAAGACCATAGGACTGGATATGAGGTTGGAAATGTTCAATCAGTTATGGATGGAGATTTAAATGGATTTATGAATAGTTATTTAAGATCTACAAAATGAAATTATAGAAAATTTGTTACCTGAAATAATTACAAATAAAGATAGTTTATAATATGAAATATACATGTTATAAACTATTTTTGTTCTTGTTTTGTTCTAAAATAGACAAGATATGAATATAATTAAATATACTAACAAAAAAGGAGAGAGGACAATATGGATGATAGAAAAAATTTACCTCAGAACAATAGTAATATACTTCAAAACTTAATACTAGAAAACCGTGAAAAACTAACAATAACAGGGGTTATAGATGTCCTTAGCTTTGATGATCAAATAGTAATAGTTGAAACACAATTAGGCTTGTTGACTGTAAAAGGTGAAGATTTAAGAATAAATAAATTAAGTATAGATAGTCTGGAAGTAATTATTGAAGGTGAAATATTTAGTTTAGGATATAGCAATGAAGACATTGGAAGAAAAAATAATGGAAGTTTATTAGGAAAAATATTCAAGTAAAGATGGTGATATGATATGTATGCTGAGGCTATAAATCAAGCTTATCTGTTTGGAATATATTCTATTTGTGGAATAATAATTGGAATATTTTTTGATTTATTTAGAATATTAAGACGTTCCTTTAAAACTCCTGACATTGTAACTTATATAGAAGACATTATATTTGGCATATTTACAGGTATTTTTCTAATATCCATTTTGTTTGTTTTCAACAATGGTGAACTAAGATTATACATCTTTTTCGCCATAATATTGGGAATAGCAATATATTTATTAACAATTAGCAAGTTTTTCATTAAAATTAATGTAAAGATACTTATTACATTAAAAAACTTTATAAAGAAAATACTACTGATACTTGTTTATCCACTAAGATTGTTTAAGAATATCATATGTAAAACAATATTAAAACCTTTTAGAATATTAACAATTAACATAAATAATGTATTAAAAGCAAAAAAAATGAAAAAAAATAAAAAAACAACAGAAGATAAAAAGGATTTTAGTAAATAATGTAGAAATATATAAATAGTAGATAAGTAAAATTGTATTTTGGAGATGCGCAAATGAAAAAAATTTATAAAAAAATAATAATAGCAATATTTATAATATATTTTGTAGTAACAATAATTTCTCAACAAAAAACACTAAATCAATATAAAACTGAAGCTTCAGCATATGCTAAACAACTTGAAGCCGCAAAAGAAACTAATAGTGACTTACAAGCAACAAAAGCAGATATTAACTCTACCGAGTACATTGAAGAGGTTGCAAGAGAAAAACTAGATATGTATTTACCTAATGAGAGAGTTTATATAGATATGGGAAAATAGTATAGAATAAACAATAAAAGGGAGTAATTTTAAATACTTCCTTTTTCTTGATTTATTATATAATTTGCTGTATAATACAAAAGAATTTACATCTAAAATATTTGAATCTTAAACAATTCCAAAATTTAAAGTAAATAAAATTGGAGGATTATTATATATGAATTTATCAGAATGCACACTAGTAGAATTGCGACAAATCGCAAAAGAAAAGGGAATAAAAAATGTTACAAAATTAAAAAAAGAAGAATTAATCTCAGTATTGGGGGAATTTTCCAACCAAGATGAGGAAGTTGCATCTCAACCAATTTCTTCACCTAGCCCAAAATTTCAAATAGAGGAAAATGCAAAAAATGATTCTACATTGGCTTACAAATTAACCAATGAAGACGATTTTATTGCAGAAGGAGTATTAG
>CALXBZ010000107.1 GCA_944386665.1 uncultured Clostridia bacterium | reverse complement strand
TATTTTTCTTTTTATTTTCTCTTTCTTTCATTAATATTATTGTATCATCTACTGATTCCTCAAGAATATATATAAAACATCCATGACTTCATAATATTTAAAAGTTGCTTCATAAGCATCTGTCATTTTTATTATTATCCAATCTATAATGTTTCTTTATATTATTGAAGTTTTCATGTAATAGCACCCTACTATTTTTCCCCAAGCATTGCCTGCATTTATTCTGCTATAGTGATATATATCTTCTAGATTATAGCTACTTCTAAATAATTTTTCAAACATTCCTCAAATTGTAATTCTTGCTTAATTATCTTCATTTACTTGCACCATCCTTTCGTTTGGATGATTTTTATATTGTTTATAGACAACAAAAAATCAACCAGATTTTATTTTCTGATTGATTTTGTATCTATCTATTCAATTTAGTTCGAACAGATACGTCATTGGTGTCGATGGTGGGAATCGAACCCACATGGATATTATCCGCAGGTTTTTGAGACCTGTGCGTCTACCTATTCCGCCACGTCGACATGTTTTTATTAATTTTTAACGATTTACAATTTTGTTAGATATTTGTTAGATGTTTGAATATTTTTTATCATCTAGCAAATATCTAAACATTACTATTTTCAATACTTATAAGTTTAGTGCCAAAAAATCCATTTAGATTTTGAATCTAGTGCGTCTACCAATTCCGCCACGGTGGCATATATGAAAGCAACTTTTAAATTACTTTCATAATATAACACATTTTATTAATATTGTCTATATCTTTTTGCTATTTATTTTCTTTTGCACTGCTTGTTTTTTCCTTTTTATATTTTTCTACTATTTTTTGCATTATTTCTTTTATTTTCATTTGTTCAATACTTATTGTTGCTATAGGAATTAAAACTAATATATATGGTATTATATATCTTGATTTTGCTTCCCATAATATGTGAAAACTAAATCCTCCAATAAATATTGTAACAAGAAAGATTAGCTCTAATGAAATATTTTTTCTATTTTGAATTAAAACTACTAAACAGCATGCACATGTCAATAGTAATAATGCTTTTTGATAAAATGTTAATGGAGCATTCATATTGTCTATTGGATCTATATCTTGTGTTCTGTTGCTTCTAACAGCTGAATAAGTATTTTCAGCCCACATTGATGCTAATTTTTCAGTATAGAAATTAAATGCATCTCCTATATTTTGTGAAAAGTATGTTAGTCTTTCCTTTACTTCATCTACATATTCAATTTTTGCTTTTTCTGGATTTTTTAGTGCATATTCTCCTCTATCTTCATTGTACCAGCCATTTCCTCTCCATGATTCTTCCATTGCCATAAGGAAATAACTTATATTAGGATATGCTTTGTTTTTATCCATGTTATATTTATTTAGGTAATAGTTTTTTACTAGTGATGAAGGAATAATTGAAACAACTATATACATTGCAACCACTGCAATTTTTATTAAATTTTCTTTTGTTGTTCTCTGTAAAAAACCTTTAACTATATTTAATAATAAATAAATAATTGTTGCAATTATAAATATTAAACTATTCATTCTCATCATATATGCAAACATTGTTAGTATTGACGCTATAACTACATATTTAATTTTATTTGTTTCTTCATATTTCATTGTGTAGTAAACTGCAAATAGACACAATGCAATACTTGGAATATCTCCATATATAAATGTTGAAAGCATTGTTAATGATATAAATGTGGCTATTAGAATTAATAATAAAGTTTTATTTGTTTTATATTTTTTAGTTAGTTGACAATTTATCTTGTATAAGCCTAACAAAATAAAAATATTTCCTATAATGTTTAGAACTCTTAGTATTCCAATTCCATCAAAATGAATTATTCTAAAAAATAGACTAAATACAAAAGCTAATGAAATTTGTTGGTGATATGCTTGCATGTAATCTCTTAATGGAATTCCTGCATATGTTAAATCTGGCAAAAATTCTTCTAAATTTCCATTATAAAAAGTTTGTGCTAAATTACAGGCATGTATTTGGTCCCCTACAATTGGTGGTCTTACTACAATACACCATACAATATTAAATATTGCAAATATAATAATTACTGTAATAAATATATTTTTTCTAATCTTTTTCTTTTTTTCGTAGTTATCATCATTATACAGTTTTTTATTAATTATTTCAGTGACAACAAATATTATTATTGCGAGTATTATAACTCCCATAATATATAAAAAGTTATTATTTTTTATTATTATATGTTCAGAAGGTTCAAGCTCTGCTGTAAAAATTAAATTTAAAGTAATAACTATTATTAGAGCACATATTCCTAATATGTATATAAGCTTATTCATCTTGTTTTCTCCATTTCTATTTTTCTGTTTCTATAATATTTTTATTTCCGTCACATGTAATTTTTATTGTTCCACTTTCGTCTGTTCGGTATATTGTTACTCCTAATTTTTCCAGTTTATCAATTGTTTCTTCTTTTGGATGTCCATATTTGTTTCCTTGTCCAACAGATATTATTGCAATCTCTGGTTTTACTTGATTTAAAAATTCTTGTGTACTGCTAGTATTTGAACCATGATGTCCTACTTTTAAGACATTTGTTTGTGGCCAATTTCTTTTTTCTTCATTTTCTTGTTCTGCATCTCCCATAAATAAAAAACTCTGCTTTTCATATGTCATTCTTATTACTATTGATGCTAAATTTAAATTATTTTTTTCTTCACTATTTCCATTTCCGCAGCTCATTATTTCGCAATTTGCATTTCCCATCATAAATTTGGATTCTACTTCTGGTGCAGTTACTTTTAATCCTTTATT
>CALXBZ010000106.1 GCA_944386665.1 uncultured Clostridia bacterium | reverse complement strand
AAATTTAAATAAATATAAAGAGTATGAATAGTGGAAGAACAAAAAAGAGGTTTTACAAATCAAAAAATTCAAGACAAAATGTTATTATTGCTTGAAGAAACAGGAGAACTTGCAAAAGCGATAAGAAAAACATTACCAGAAGTCTCAATAGATTATAACAAAATAGAAAATTATACTGATATAGAAGAAGAACCATCAGATGTATTATATTATATTTTGATGATTACAAATACATATGATATAGATTTAGAGAAATGCTTTAGAATTAAAGAAGAATTAAATTGTGTTAGATATGGGCATCAATTAAAAATAGAGGATATATAAATATAGAGTACTCATAAAGAAAAAATACACTTGAAATATTATGTAAAATGATATATAATGTTAAGCAAGTAATGTTGGATTAGTTTTCTATTAAAGATAACTATCAAATAGGGAAGGAAACATTATGAAAAAAGTCGTTTATTCTTTTTTATTTGCATTGATGGTATTTATATTTGAAAATTTTATAAATTATTCAATTTTATCATCGCAAGCAGAAATACTAGTTGATCTTACCATATATCATGCAATTGTTGTCTTTTTGATAACATTTATAGCATATGGACTAGGCGAAAGGAAAGAAAAAGATTAGACTTTTAAACAAAGGGAGAAGCAGTGCTTCTCTCTTTGTGACCAAAATTAAGATGTATGAAAATATAGAATCAAATAAAAATAATAAAAACAAAAGAAAAGCAAAAAGAGAAAAAGAAAGGTTAAAAAATAAAGAAAAAAGTGATAAAAATGTAAAATAAATATAAATTGTGAAAGGGATATAAATGGGTATTTTAAATATAAATTTAGATAAATACAGAAAAAAGGCAGTAGAAATATATACCAAGATATTCGGAAAAGAATATGAAACAATAATAAGAAAAAGAATAGAAAGTGTAGAAATAGTAACATATAATTCAGAAAAGGGCATAAGAAAATATAAAATATTTTTAGAAAATTGTAAAGCAAGAGAATTATCAATAGAATTTTTAAGAAAAATAGGTATAGATGTAAGTAAAGCAAAAGGAAGAAGTTTTGCAGAAGAATTGCCAGATGATTTAAGAAAATTAGCTAGGGAGTATTTTTGTGGAAATAGTGGTTTTACGTATTTTCCGGAAAAAAACAATGTGGGTATTAGAGGTTTTAAAAAGAAAACAAAAGAAGTAAATTCAAAAGACACAACAGAAAAACAAATAAGATTTATAAATTTCTTTTTGGGTAATGAGGAAATAGTAGATGAATATGATTTAGAAGAGTTTTTAAGAACAGAAGAAGGAAGAGAAGTTTTAAAAAAGATTGAAGGATATAATAAAATTTTTAACGAAATATTAAAAAAATACCAAGAATATGAAAAAACATTAGGAAATATAGAAGATTTTTTAGAATTTAGAAAAAATACCGACATTACAAAAACAGAAGAATTTGAAGAAATGAAAAAACTACTTTCTAAATTTCCAGTAGAAGGAGATGTAGAAAATGATGCATTTTATTTATTAAATCAAGGAAAAGTATTTGTAACAATAAATCCAGAAAAGCCAGTACTATTTTATACCATATTAGAAGGTGGAGGACTTGATTATACAATGCTACATGAGTTTTGCCATGTGATAGAAAAACATTCAAAAGGAAAAGAAAAGATAGGTTCTGGATTTGATATTACAAAAGAAAAAAATCCATATAGACCTGAAAAAAGAAAATATGAAAGATTAAATGAAAATATTACAGATATATTTAGTATTAGAGCAACAAAAATTTTACATGAAAGAGGAGAATATTTATTAGAACCAAAAGAAATAGTTTTAAGTAATATTATGGATGCAAATACAAGTAGTATAACTAAAAATATGCTTATGCCATTTCTTAAAAGATATAAAGAACAAATAATTAGAGCAAGAATTACAGGTGACATTAATAGTTTATTAGAAGTAGTAGGAAAAGATAATTTCGAAGAATTAAATGATTGTATAAATGTAGTAGACTATTTTATCTATGAAAAAGGATTATCAAAAATATTAGAAAAAAGAGCAAATAATGATAGAAAAGAAAAGGAAAAAGATATAGAGAGCACAGAAGAAGAGGTAATAGAAGAATATGAAAAACAATTACAAAGGTTAGATAGGATTTATATAAGCATGGAAGAAAATTTAAAAAGTAATAATCAAGAAAGATAAAAAAGAATTAGAGAGCACTAATTCTTTTTATCTTTAAAAATCATATTGCTACCATAACGTTTAACTTTTTGAGTAGTAGTTTTTTCAAATTCTTTATCTCTAATTATAAAATTTTTAATATGTTTATAATTAGGAAGTTTTTTATTAACGCTAGCAACTGCATCAGAAATTAATTTCCAAATTTCTTCTTTTGTAGGCATACTACTTTTTAAATATTCTTTAATAGCTTCAATATCAGGGTAAATCTGAGCATTTACATATGTTTCATCATCATCGTCTTTTTTAATTCCAAGAACTAAAGACTCTGAAATCAAAGGATTATCATTTAAATAGTATTCAACCTCTTCAGGATAAATATTTTTACCATTTTTAGTAACAATAACAGATTTACATCTACCTGTAACATATAAATAACCATTTTCATCAATTTTACCAAGGTCACCTGTATGGAACCAACCATTTATTATAGTTTCTTTAGTTTTTTTCTCATCTTCATAATATCCGAAGCATTACATTAGGACCTTTTACAATAATTTCGCCAATACCTTCGCTGTTAGGGTTATCAATTTTATATTCTACATTTGGAATAGGAAGTCCAACACTATCATCTTTTTGGAAAAAGTCTGTGTTTCCAGCAACTAAAGGAG
>CALXBZ010000105.1 GCA_944386665.1 uncultured Clostridia bacterium | reverse complement strand
GGAAACAAATAAGGGAATTCGTACTAGAATTTCAGATGATTTGTTATGGTTACCATATGTGACAGCAGACTATATATATTTTACAGGAGACTATAATATTTTAGAAGAAGAGACAACTTATAAAGTAGGAGAAATTCTAAAAGAAAATGAAAATGAAAAATATGACTTATACAAAGACTCAGAATTTAAAGAAAGTTTGTATGACCATTGTATTAAAGCTATAGAAAAAGCTATAGTTTTCGGAGAACACGGTTTACCTAAAATAGGAACAGGAGATTGGAATGACGGGCTTAGCAACGTTGGGGCAAAGGGTATAGGTGAAAGTGTTTGGTTAGGCTTCTTTATGTATGCAGTCCTTAAAGAGTTTATTCCAATATGCAAATATAAGAACGATTTAGAACATGAAAAAAAATATGAACAAATATTAAACGAATTAAAAAAAGATTTAAATAACAATGCATGGGATAGTAGATGGTATAAAAGAGCATTTACAGACAAAGGAGAAACTTTAGGAAGTTTGCAAAATGAGGAATGTAAGATAGACAGTATATCACAAAGCTGGTCAGTTATATCTGGAGCGGGAGATAATGATAAAAAATATATCGCAATGGAAAGTTTAGAAAATCATTTAATAGATAAAGAAGTTGGAATTATAAAGCTATTAGATCCTCCGTTTGAAAAAAGCAAATTAGAACCTGGATATATTAAAGCATATTTACCGGGAACACGAGAAAATGGTGGACAATACACACATGCAGCAATATGGACAATAATTGCACAAGCAATGCTAAATCTTAATGATAAAGCATATGAAAATTTTAGAATGATAAATCCAATAGAACATTCAAGAAGTAAAGACAGCAGTAACAAATATAAAGTGGAACCATATGTTATAGCTGCAGACGTATATGGTCAAGGAAATTTAGCTGGACGCGGCGGATGGACTTGGTATACAGGATCAAGTAGTTGGATGTATATTGCAGGAATAAAATATATTTTGGGACTAAATATAGAAAAAGAATATTTAAGAATACAACCACACATTCCAAGTAATTGGAAAGAGTATGAAATAAAATATAAGTATGGAAATAGCTTGTATAATATTAAGATTATGCGTACAGAAGAAAAAACAGAAAGTGAGGTAAGTAGAAATATTATAATTAAATGCAATGGAGAAGAAATTAATGATGGAAAAATTAAATTAGATAGAAGCGGAAAAATTTACAATGTAGAAGTTATTATGGAGCCATAGGTACAAACCTCTGGCTTCATTGATTATAATATCATAAATTAAAAAACTATAAACAGTAAGGTTACTGTAATAATATAGTAATAATCTTGAAAAAAAGCTTTGACAAGTATTAATAGTAGAGTTATAATAAAGGCAATTAACGCATGAGAGAGGGATTGTTTATGAAAAAACAAATAAAAGGAAGTATAACTGTAACAGATAATGTGAATGGAAGGTCACATGTTTATAGTAGAAAGCAAATTAATAGAGCTACACAAAGATTTAAAACTCGTATAGCTGCAGGAGGATTAGCTGCAGGAATAGCTATAGGGGCTGCAACTACTACATTTATTAGTAAATTTGCAAATGATATGAATAAAACAGCTAAAACGGAAGAAGCGATAGTTCTAGCTCTTGAAGCAAATGAATACCAAAATAGATTAAAAGAAAATCCAATGTTACAGCAAGTTGTAGAGCAGGAAGGAATAATAAAAATAGAAGACTTATCTTCAGCAATTACCACTTACAAAGAGTTACAATATAAATCAGATAGAACATTTAGTGAAGAAAAACAATATATAATGGCATGTGAGACAATAGTTAATTCAAAAGAAATAGTTGAGAATCTATATAGAGAAACAATAAAGGCAAAGGTTGCAACAGCATACAGAATTACAGATCCTGAGCAAATAGCTAAAATAGAAATAAATGATTATATAAAATATACATCTCCTAGTACAGTTGAACATAATCCGGAAATAGTATTACCTGATGGAACTGTAATAGGAACAAGTCGTAGTCTATTTAGTGAGGCTAAAATAATGGACACAGCACTTGCAAAACAAATTTGCCAAGTAAGTGCCATAAGTAAAGTTAGTGGCAACCAAGATACAAATATGTATATTGAACAAGTTGAAACTGTTATAGAAACTTTGGAAGAACTAATGAACTTTGATAAAAATTACAAAGTATCTCTAAATAAAAATGAAGATATAGAAACAACAGTAGCACAGCCAGAAAAAGAGATAAGTAAAGAAGAAAATGAACATGAAGAGAGATAGATTATTATATAAAGGAGTGTACTTCTATGAAAGAGGAACTAGACCCAAATAAAAAAACCATATTAGTTGTAGACGATGAAAAGCCCATTATAGATATTTTAGTATATAATCTAAAAAAGGAAGGATACAATACACTAGAAGCCACAGATGGAGAAATGGGTTATAATATAGCGTTAGAAAAAAGACCGGATTTAATATTATTAGATATAATGTTACCTAAAATGGATGGGCTAACTGCATGCAAAAGGATAAAGCAAACTTATAATGTACCTATTTTGATGATTTCTGCTAAAGATGAAGAAATAGATAAAATTGTAGGCTTAGAGTTAGGCGCCGATGATTATATTACTAAACCATTTAGTGTCAGAGAATTAATGGCAAGAGTTAAGGCAAATTTAAGGAAAGTAGAAAACGAGAAAGAACAAAAAGTTCAAGAGGAGAACAAAAAGAATACTAAAATTGTTGTTGGAGATTTGGAATTAGATTTAGAAAAAGTAGAAGTAAGAGTAAAAGGTGAGGTTAAATCTTTAACTCCAAAAGAATTCGAATTAGTAAAGTAT
>CALXBZ010000104.1 GCA_944386665.1 uncultured Clostridia bacterium | reverse complement strand
ATGTTTTTTCAATATATTTTAAAAATATGTAGACAAAATTTTTTTATATTTTGCCTACATTTATTTTACACTAACTCTTGTTTCCTATATAATTTTCGTCAATTTTTTGTAGTCCATTATTTACATATCTTAATTTAAATATTTGTTTTTCAATTATTCTTCGTATTGGTTCAAGAATTGCAGAAACAGCAAATATCAATGTAACTGCAATAATCATCTCTAAAAATGTATTAATAACATCTATATTGCTTATTTTTATGTTTTCCGACATCAATTTCCAGAAAGTATCACGAGATAAATAATTTTCATGTATTAAATATGCTGTTAAAGTCACACTTCCAAAATAATTAATAATTTTGGAGTCTTTAATATTCAAATTTTTAAATAATCCAAATATTAATACTGCAAGTGACAAAACAAAAATAGAATTCATCTCTATAAAAATTCCTGAAATATATTTTATATTGGCAAATTTTACAATTACTAACAAAAGTTCATATACTGTAAAAATTACAATTATTAACGTTAATACTATTTTTTTGTTGTTTAAAAATTTTATTCCATATAATCTAATGTAACCTGCTAGCAAATATAAATAAGCAAATCACGCAAGTTTTCCTAAGTTTGATTCTCCAACACTATATTCAGAGTGGTACATAAACGTATATGCAACGGAAAATAATATAGTTATTAAAATTAAAAACTTTTTATATTCTTCTTTGCTTAAACTTTTTGCAAATTTATTTATAAATGGACTAAATATATACAAAAGAATATATGATGAAATAAACCAATATTTTGAGTATGTTACAGGCATGAATGCAAAAACTAAAGTTTTTGTATTTAATTTAATAATATTAAAATATTTGCATGTAAGTACGATTATTATAGAATAAAATACTGTTTGTAGCCAAATTTTTAGTACCTTGCTCGCTTTAAATTCTTTGTCTATTTGAAAGTATCCGGTAATTAATACAAATATGTTAACTCCTATTAATCCAAGTCCTGATAAAATTGTTGAAAATATTTTCTTTTCTGTACTTCCTGTATACATAGTTTTCTCAGTCAAACTCATATGAAATATAATTATCATGATCATAGCTACTATTCGCAAAAGTTCTATGTTTGACTGTCTGGTATTTGATTTTTTATTTACCGTTTTTTCTTCTAATTTATTCATTCTTCTGTGCTCCATTTATTTTCTGTTTATAATTTTTAAATCGTTTTCAATTTATCACTTTAAAGATTTTAGCATATATTTTATATGTAAATTTATTTACGGTTTTCATATATATGTTTTTTCCTGTATTTGAGTTGTTAAGTATTTTATTCTTTTTCCAATTAGGATATTTTTTATTTAGCATATTCCATGTTTTTTGAATTAGCTCTTTTCTTTTAACTTTATCTTGTATTTTACATATTCTTTTTAAAGAACTGCACAACAGGTATCTTGCATAATTATATTCTAATTCTTCTTTATATTCGTCATATATATTGTTTTGTTTATAGTATTCTATAACATTATTTAATATAGTAAATATTTCTGCTGTTCTTTCATTTTGCACATTTGCAATAGAGTTTTCTCTTTGTGTATAATGAACAAAGCATTTATCTACATATGCAGTTTTTTCAAGATGTGGTATAAGCATATATGTAAATTCTACATCCTCGTATCTTAGCCCTTTTGGAAATATTAGATTATTATTTATTATTTTATCTCTTCTAATTAATTTATTCCAAGCAACAACTCTAACAAGTGCTAGCATCTCTTTTTTATTATTATAATTGATGCGTTTGTCTTCTTTTGCTTTATTTGGATATTCCCATATAAAATCACATTCTACATAATCTGCATTTTTTGTTTTTGCTTTATTATACATTTCTTCATATGCTGTTTTTTCTATATAATCATCTGAATCTAAAAAAGCAATGTATTCAGCAGTAGCAAAATTCATGCCAAAATTTCTTGCATCTGATAAACCACCATTTTCTTTTTCAACATATTTTATTTTGTCTTTATATTTTTCAGCATATTGTTTGGCAATATTCACAGAATTATCTGTTGATCCATCATTTACAAGTATAATCTCAATGTCTTGAAGTGTTTGATTTACAAGAGATTCTATACATTTTGATAAATATTTTTCTACATTATATATCGGAACTATAACACTTACTTGTGGCATTTATAATCACATTCCTCTCTTATTTTCCTAATGTCACATTAATTCCTTAATGAATTGTTTTAAATTGATCTTTCAATTCTCTCTAAAGCGCTATCTAATTTTTAAATATAGATTTATGTTTAAATTTAATATTATTCTTTTGAAAAATTGTTTAATATTTCTGACTTTAATGTTTTTTTCCATTTTCCTTTTTCTTATCTCTTTTATATAAGCTTTTTTATCTTTTCCTTCTAAATTATTTGCTTCTAATATAATACAATTTGTATAATATATTTTTATATTTTCTTTTGATCTATTAGAAATATCATATTCTGCAATTTTATTTATCATATTGTCATAATGTTTTATTAAATCATTTGCTCTTTGAACAATTTTTGAGTTTTTCCCTCTAGTTATGCTATTTTCTGTTTGAACATAATTATAATATCCTATGTCTTTAGATGCTACTTTGCTAGCTTTTAGTATTATTAGAGGAATCAGTCCGAAGTCTTCATGATAAAGTCCTTTTGCAAATTGAAATTTGTTTTTAATATAAAATTCTCGTTTATATATGTATCCCCATGCAACTTCTGTCATCACATCTGATTTATATAAAATTTCAAATGCCTCTTCTCCAGTCTTATCAGTAAATTCTGGACTATAGTTTTTTTCTATAACCTCTCCGTTTTCTTTAACTTTTGCAAT
>CALXBZ010000103.1 GCA_944386665.1 uncultured Clostridia bacterium | reverse complement strand
TGGATAACATCTATTCCTACAATGGGAGTATATTTAGCTATAACTTTTTTATCATTATATTTTATTTGCACGGATAAAGTGTATATATTGGATCAAGTAGAACATCATTTGCCAGAAATTTGGGTAAAAAAATTATATAAACATTTAAAAGAAATTGTAGCAGTACTTGGTAAATATTTAAAAGCAGAAGCGGTACTTATAATAATATCGTTTTTTATATCATTAATTGGTTTATATATATTTAAGTTTATAGGATTGAACATTCCGTATCCATTATTATATGCTATAGGAATTGCTTTTGTTGATGCACTTCCTATCTTTGGCTCTGGAAGTGCAATGATTCCTTGGGCTATTATTTCAGCTTGCAATGGCGATCTTAAACTTGCAATATGTTTATTAGCTCTATGGATTGTAATGTCAATTACTAGACAATTTATAGAACCTAAAATTGTTGGAAAACATATAGGCATACATCCAATATTTACACTAATTGCTATGTATACAGGTTTCAAAATCTCTGGAGTAATTGGATTATTTACTGGACCAATAGCACTTATTATATTAAAGAATATTTTTGGAAGTATAGTAGATAAAGGAGTTATAAAATCAATCTTTTCAAGAGATTATTCATAAAATAAAAAGTTCTTCATAATATGTAATAATGAAGAGCTTTTTTTATTGAAGAACAATTATAACTTTGTGAATTTTAAATTTTACACTAAAAAATAAAAGAAAGGGAAAAATTAATATGTATATTTGTAATTTGAAATTAAATGGAAATATAATGTTTAAGGTAATATTTATAATATTAATAATATTAGTTTTTATAATGTTTAGTATAGGAGTATACAACATATTTAGAAATAGGGAAAAAGTAACAGCAGACAATGACGATATATCAATTAATAAAGTTAATGTAATATCTGCGAATAATTATACAAATGTGCTAAAAAACGTACATGACAATTTAGATACATATGTAGGAAAGAAAATTAAATTTGCTGGCTTTGTATATAGGCTATACGATTTTTCAAATGAACAATTTGTATTAGGAAGACAAATGATAATATCGACAGATATGCAAGCCGTCGTTGTAGGCTTCTTATGCTACTTAAATGGAGCAGAAAAATATGAAGATGGAAGTTGGGTAGAGATAGAAGGAGTTATTTCTAAGGGGGAGTATCATGGAGAAATACCTATAATAAAAATAACAAATATAAAAGAAGTAAATACTCCAAGTGATGAATATGTGTATCCTCCTGATGCAAACTATATTCCTACTTCTGCCACACTATAAACTAAAAAATATTTTAAAGTTTAGAAAAATTCTATTCTTTTGCACATTTTACTTGCTAAATAACTTAATTAGTAATATAATAGCAACAAACTACAAACATATGTGAAAGGATGAATTTTAAATGGGACTATTTAAAACATACAGTGAAAAAGAAGTAAAGAGAATAATGCCTATAGTGGAGAAAATAAATGGATTAGAAGACTCAATGAAAGAGTTGTCAGATAGCGAACTTGCTGCAAAAACTCCATATTTTAAGGAACAATTAAAAAACGGAAAAACACTTGACGATATATTACCAGAAGCCTTTGCAGTTGTTAGAGAGGCTTCTAAAAGAGTACTAGGAATGCGTCATTTTGATGTGCAATTAATTGGTGGAATTATACTTCATCAAGGAAGAATTGCAGAAATGAAAACAGGTGAAGGAAAAACACTTGTTGCAACGCTTCCAGTATACTTAAATGCTTTAACAGGAGAAGGCGTTCATGTTATAACAGTTAATGATTATCTTGCTAAAAGAGATAGTGAATGGATGGGAAATCTTTATAGATTTTTAGGACTATCTGTAGGACTTGTTATAGCAGGAATGAAACCAGCAGAAAAGCAAGCTGCATATGCTTGTGATGTTACATATGGAACAAACAATGAATTTGGATTTGATTACTTAAGAGACAACAAAAAAAAAAAAAAAAATCAATTGGTTCAAAGAAAACTAAAATACGCAATCGTAGACGAGATTGATAGTATTTTAATTGACGAAGCTCGTACACCACTTATAATTTCTGGTAGAGGATCACAATCTTCAAACTTATATCAAAAGGCTGATCATTTTGTTAAAAAATTAGAGGCTAAAGTTATTATAGAAGAAAATGATAAAGACTTTGAACAAGAAGAAGATAACGAAAAATATGATTACATTGTAGATTTAAAAGCAAAATCTGCTACACTTACACAAAAAGGTATACAAAAAGCAGAAAAAGAATTTGGACTAGAAAACTTCAACGACTTAGAAAACTCAGAATTAGTACACAATGTAAACCAAGCACTACATGCAAATGGAATAATGAAGAAAGATAAAGATTACATCGTAAAAGATGGACAAGTTCTAATTGTAGATGAATTTACAGGAAGAATAATGTATGGAAGAAGATACAACAACGGATTGCATCAAGCAATAGAAGCTAAAGAACATGTTAAAATAAATGATGAATCAAAAACTTTAGCAACAATTACATTCCAAAATTACTTTAGAATGTATGAAAAATTATCAGGTATGACTGGTACTGCTATGACAGAGGAATCTGAATTTGAAGAAATATACAAATTAGATGTTGTAGAAATACCAACAAATAAACCTATGATAAGAAAAGATAACCCTGATATAATCTACAAAAACGAAGATGTAAAATTTAAAGCAGTTATAGAAGACATAAAAAAATCACACGAAAAAGGTCAACCAGTGTTAATTGGTACAGTATCTATAGATAAATCTGAAAAATTGAGCAAAATGCTTGATAAAGAAGGTATTCCTCATGAAGTATTAAATGCTAAATATCATGAAAAAGAAGCTCAAATAATA
>CALXBZ010000102.1 GCA_944386665.1 uncultured Clostridia bacterium | reverse complement strand
ATAGGTAGAATTTTTGAAAGATTTTATAGAGTAGATAAAGCTCGCTCTAGAGAAATGGGAGGAACTGGATTAGGACTTTCAATTGCTAAAGAAATTATAGAACAGAACAAAGGAAGTATTGACGTAAAGAGTGAATATGGAAAGGGAACAGAAGTTGTAATTAGGATTCCAGCGATGAGGAAGGCTTAGAATATCTAAATATGGAGGAAAACTAAACATGAATGAAAAAATAAAAGATATACTCGAATGGATAGAGTGTATAGTAATAGCAGTAATATTAGCGTTACTAATAAGATATTTCGTAGGAACACCAACTATTGTACAGATGGAATCTATGTGGCCAACCTTAAAACAAGATGAAAGGTTAGTATTGAATAGATTGCCTAGAACAATGAAAAAAATGCCAGAAAGAGGCGACATTATAACATTTGAACAACCTAATGTGGCTGATAGCATTAGAAATGCAGATATAAACAATCCAGTAGCAATATATAACAATAATCCAACAAATATTTTTTCTCGATTTACCTATTATGTTTTAGAATGGGGAAAAACAAGCTATATAAAAAGAGTAATTGGTTTGCCGGGAGATCACGTTAAAATTACTGATGGTAAGGTATATATTAACGGAAATTTACTAGATGAATCTGCATATTTAAAAGAAGATGTTTATACAGACGGTCATGGAGGAATTTATACAGATATAATTGTACCAGAAGGTCACATATTTGCTATGGGAGATAACAGAACAAAGTCGCAAGATTGCAGACAGTTTGGTTGTATACCATTAGAAAAAATTGAAGGCAAAGTTACTATAAGATTTTGGCCACTTAATAGATGGGGTACTATTAAGAAGGCGGAATAGGGGAAAAAATTTGAGTTTTGAAGATATTGTAGGAAATAATAAAATAAAACGAGAATTACAAGAAATAGTGAAAAATAATTCTATATCTCACAGCTATTTATTTAGCGGAGAAGAGGGAATCGGAAAAAAACTATTTGCTAAAGAGTTTGCTAGAATGCTCTTATGTTTAAAAAATAACAAAGCTTGTGGTGAATGTAGTTCTTGCGTAAAATTTGACTCAGAGAACAATCCGGACTTCTCCATAATAGAACCAGATGGTAATTCTATTAAAATTGCACAAATAAGAGAATTGCAAGAATACGTATATATAAAGCCAATAGTATCTAGTAAGAAGGTATTTATAATAAATGATAGCGATAAAATGACAGAGGAAGCTCAAAATAGTTTGTTAAAAACTTTGGAAGAACCGCCAGAATATATTATAATTATATTAGTAGCCTCAAACGAAAATAAGCTTTTAAACACTATAAAATCAAGATGTTTAAAAATTGGATTTAATAATATAGATAAAAAAGAACTAATTCAGTACATAATAAAAGAACAAATTTTAACAAATCCAAGTGATGAATTACTTTCAATGTGCAATGGAAGTATAGGAAAGTTAATTAAAATTAAAGAAAATTTAGAGGAATATAATGAAATAGAAAAAAATACCAAAGACTTTATAGAGTGTAATTCCTGTACGATAGTAAATTTGTTCAAAAAGTTTGATATACTATACAAATCCAAGGAAGTTATAATAGATTTATTAGATTATATGATTGTTATAATGTATGAATATGTCTTAAAAAACAAACAAGCAGGATATTTATTATTTTTAATATCGGATATAGAAAACACAAAGAGAAAATTGATATCAAATACAAATTATGATATGTGTATAGATGAATTATTAATAAAAATGTCTGAGAAAAAACCTTAAAAACAATTTTATGTCTTTTATGTACATAGTAGAATTAAAACGGAGAGAGGAATGATGATAAATGAAAACAATAGTAGGAGTGAGATTTAGAAAACCAGGCAAGGTATATTTCTTTGACCCTGGATACATACAATTAAATTTAAAAGATAAAGTAGTTGTAGAAACATCAATGGGTGAAGACGTTGGAGAAGTTGTTATAAATAAAAGGGAAATGCCGGAAGAAAAACTTACCACAGATTTAAAGAAAATTATTAGATTAGCTAATAATAAAGATTTAAAAAAACTTGAAGATAACAAAATAAAAGAGAAAAAAGCTTTTCAAACTTGCAAAGAAAAAATAAAAAAGCATAAATTAGAAATGAATTTAATAGATGTAGAATATAAATTTGACAATAGCAAAATTATTTTTTATTTTACTGCAGATGGAAGAGTTGATTTCAGAGAGCTAGTAAAAGATTTAGCAGGAATATATAAAACGAGAATAGAATTAAGACAAATAGGTGTAAGGGATGAAGTAAGAAAAATTGGTGGAAACGGCGTTTGTGGAAGAGAATTATGTTGTTGTTCTTTTTTAAACAATTTTGACATAGTGTCTATTAAAATGGCAAAAGAGCAAAGTACCTCACTAAACCCTTCTAAAATATCTGGAAATTGTGGAAGACTAATGTGTTGTTTAAAATATGAACAAGAGGTTTATGAAGATAAGATAAAAAGACTACCAAAAGTAGGTTCAATAGTAAAAACTGAAGATGGAGAAGGAATAGTTAATTCTGTAGAAGTTCTAAAAGAAACTTTAAGAGTACAATTTAAAAAAGATGATGTAACAACATATAAAAATTATAAAGCTTCAGATGTGAAGGTTATAAAAAAAGCTACAGGCAATGATATAATGACTAGTAGTGAAGAAATGGAAAACCTAGAAGAATTAAAGAAATTAGAAGCATTAGATAAAGAAGATAAAAAGAATGAAAATAATTCAGAGGACTATTAAAAACGTAAAACTTGAGCATAATTTAGTCCCAAAGTACTATTTTTCTATACTTTGATAGAATAATAAAAATAACAGCTTTATAAAGTGAAAAGAAATACCGGAAGATTATATTTTCTTCCGGTACTTTTATGTTAAATTATTCTGCTTCAGGAG
>CALXBZ010000101.1 GCA_944386665.1 uncultured Clostridia bacterium | reverse complement strand
CAAAGAGAAAATGCTACTAGAGTGTTACAAGACTGCAAGCAAAAAATAAATGAAAATCAAATTAAATTTTCAGAAAATCAAATAAATTTACAAAAAGAACTAGAAACTCCACTTATAGAAGTTTCAGAAGAAGATATAACAGACTGTAAAAATAAAATAGAAAGATCTAATTTAATATGTGAGATGTTGCTGGATGGGGAAAGCATGAAAGACATACAGAAAGCACTACAACAACCAAAAGGACAAGAACAACAAGCACAACAATCAGATCAGCAACAATCTGAAGAGTTAGTAGAAGAACAAATTGAAAAGACAGCTGGAGAACAGCCAGTAGTAAAACAACCAGTGATAGAGGAACCTACAATAGAAGAATTAATAGAAGAACAGTTAATGTCAGAAAGCTTTGCGGTAAAAGTGCCAGTTGAAGAACAACCAATGGCAGAACAACCAGCAGTAGAAGATCCAGTTGAAGAGCAACCAATGGCAGAACAACCAGTATTAGAAGAACAAGAGAATTCTTCTAATCAATGGTTTTTTAGAGCCGGAAGTTTAGATGATCAACCAGCAGTAGAAGAGCCAGTTGAAGAACAACCAGTGGCAGAAGAACCAGCAGTAGAAGAGCCAGTTGAAAAACAACCAACATTTGAAGAACAAGAAGACTTTTTCAGCAAATGGTTTAATAGTATTAGACAACAACGTGAGCAAGAACAAGCAAGCCCTGAACAAGGAACAAATTATGAAAATGGAGAACAAGAAGAATCAAAAATAGCAAAAATAGTTATTGATATAGATCGTTTAGGCTGGAATTTAAGAGTTGATAGACAGGATTCTAAAGAAGAAAGTGGAATTAAACATTATGAACAACAAGACAAAACACTTTTAACTGATGAATATGAATTAGAAGCTCTAGAAGATATGGATGCAGAAACTATAGATAGAGTAAGTGCTATAGGAGATAAATATGTTATAAATGGAATAGCCTTAGCAGCATATGAAGGAAGACTTTCTCCAAAAGAAGCAAAAGAAGCCCTTGAGGAATATGAAGATATATTAACAGGAAAAAAATCATATAAAGATAGTTCTTTTGATATATGTTATGATGTAACTAACTTAAAGAAGTCTGGTATAGATAAAGAAGAAATAAAAGATTTAAAAGAATATGCAAAAGCTGCAAGAGATTTTGGAGCATTTGTAATTGCTGATAGAAGAACTAAGTTTGCATGGAAGATGCAAGACAATTTAATAAAACTTAAAGATAAAGTTGGTAAATTCTTTAAGAAAACAACTAAATTGTTAACTTCAATAAAATCAGAAAAGGGAAAGCAAGGAAAAAGAAAAATAGCTAATAAGATAGCTAATATAAAATCAAACAAAATCTTTACAAAGGCCAAAGGTAAATTTGCTAGCAGAGGTAAAGGAAAAGAAAGAAAAACATTTACAGAGCAACTAAGAAAAGGTGCTCCAACACAAGAAGAACAAGCAAAAAAAGCAGAGGAGAGACAAAACGCAGATATAAACGAAACACACAATAAAGAACATGATTCTATAGAAAAATAAAAAACAACTATAAGGACATTAATAACAATATATTAACTGTACTTCATAAGAAGTGCAGTTAATTATTTATAAAATAAGAAAGGAGAACAGGATATGAAACAAATTTTGTTTGTAATAGCTATGGAAAAAGAGGCTACAGATATTGCTAAGAAATTAGATCTAAAAAAAGAAAATAACAGATTATACAGAAAAGATAATATAACATTAGTAATAACAGGAATAGGAAAACAACAAACAGCTATTAATTTAACTCAATATTTAGAAAAATGCGATAAAAAGCCAGATATTATAATAAACATTGGTTATGCAGGATCTACAAACAGTAAAATAGGCGAGTGGATAAATGTAAACAAATCGTACAATTATGAATGGAATATTCCGGGTGAACAAAAATATATTGTTGAAAACTTTGATGAAGATAGAGTAAAGGTTTTGAAGAACATAGAGATAAAAAAAATACCATGTTACAGTGCCGAAAGTTTTGTAACATCAACTGATATTAAAGAAGACGTAGTATTTGACATGGAGCTTCACTCAATATATTTAATATGTTGCATATACGATATTGATTTAATCTGTTTAAAAAAAGTTAGTGACAACTTAAATTTGGAAGACTATTATAAAAATATAGATATGAAGAATATAATGGAATTAACATCAGGACTAGATTATTTAAAGCTATAGGATTATCCTATGGCTTTAATTTGTGACTAAAGATAATATTAAAAATTAACTCCAGAAGATCAAAATATTTTATTTCAAAATACAACAAAATTCTTGTATTTACTATTAAACTAGTATAAAATATAGCAAGACAAAACAAACGCTAGTTTAGGAGAGAAAATTAATGTATTTAAAAAGACTAGAATTGCAAGGATTTAAATCTTTTGCAGATAAGACTATGTTAGAATTTAAACCTGGAATTACTGCTGTTATCGGACCAAACGGTTCTGGTAAAAGCAATATTTCTGATGCTATAAGATGGGTTCTTGGTGAGCAAAGTATGAAGTCTCTAAGAGGAGCTAAAGCAGAGGATGTAATTTTTGCTGGGACACAAAACAGAAAATCTTTGGGTTTTGCAGAGGCTTCTATAGTAATAGATAACTCTGATAGTAAGCTTCCAATTGAATATAATGAAGTTACTGTTACAAGAAAATTATATAGAAGTGGTGAAACCGGATATTTTATAAATAAAGCTCCATGCAGATTAAAAGATATTGTGGAACTATTCATGGATACAGGTATTGGAAAAGATGGATATTCTATAATAGGGCAAGGTAAAATTGATGAAATTTTAAGCAATAAATCAGATGATAGAAGACACATATTTGAAGAAGCTGCTGGAATTGTAAAATATAGAACAAGAAAAGTAGAATATGAGAAAAAGTTAGAACAATAAAAACTTAACTTAATTAGTATAAATGA
>CALXBZ010000100.1 GCA_944386665.1 uncultured Clostridia bacterium | reverse complement strand
TAAAGTATAAAAATATTTTTTATGGAAATAATTCCTATATAAAGAAATATATAGGAGGTACATATGAATAATCAAAACACAAAGAATGTAATAATATTGAAAAATCTTCCATCAAATTTAATAGATGAAGCAATTATTGTTGTAAAGGACAAAAAGAAGGTAAAAGATATTAATTACAGCGATTTACTTAAATATAAAGAAAAAAATGAAATAGTTCAAAGCAGTATGAAACAAGAAGAATTAAAAAAAATAGAGAATATAAAAAGAGAAAATAGAAAATACGTAATAAAAGAAGCAGAAACTGTTGTATCGAACTACATTCAAAGAATAGAAGATAATTTATCAGATAAAAAAATTGAAAAATTAAGTAAAAAATATAAAAAATGTAGAATACTTAATGTGTTTTTAGGCTTGAGTGCAGTTATAAGTACGTCATTAGCAATTATTTTATAATTTAAAAAATGAATAAAACCTCTTCCTTTAGAATATAAATTTATAAAACAAAGGAAGAGGGGTTTTTTATGGAAAAGGCATTAAGTCAAGAAGAAAGAATAAGAAGAGCAGAAGAAATATATAGCAGACGAAGATATGAAAATAGAAATAGGAACTATCAACCAGCAGCAAAAGTATCAAAATATGAAGAAAAAAATGAAGTTACAGCAAAGAAAAAAACTATTAGGAAAATGTTAATCCAAATCTTTGTGTGTACTCTCATATATCTTTCAATATACACAATACAACATTCAAATCAAATATTTTCTAATGATGTTATGAATAAAACAAAAGAAATATTATCATATGATATAAGCTTGCAAGCTTTGTATAACCAATATTTAAAATATTTAGAAAATATTCCTAATAAACTTAATCAAACATTAAATATTACTAATAATTCTGAAGAAACAAAAAATAATGAAATATTAAATACGGAAAACACTGAACAGAATGGAAACACTGAAAATAGTGAAACCGATAATAGCATATCAAATACAGAGAATTTGGAAGCGGAAAATACAGAGACAATGGCTATAGGGGGAGTAGAAATTGAACCAGTAAAAGTAGAAAAATCTCAAGAAGAATTAGATATAGAATATGTAAAACAAAATGTAAATATTATATGGCCATTAAACGGAGTAATAACCTCTAGATTTGGCCCAAGAACGCCAACTGAAATTGTTTCTGCAAATCATTGCGGATTAGATATAGCAGGAAATATAGGTACAGATATTATATGTGCAATGGACGGAACAGTAACATTATCATCAAGCGAAGGAGATTATGGAAAACATATTAAGGTGGAAAATGGCGAGATAACAACTTTATATGCTCACTGTAGTAAATTACTAGTTCAAGAGGGAGATGTTGTAACGCAAGGACAAAAAATTGCAGAAGTAGGAGAAACCGGAAAAGCAACAGGTCCTCATCTACATTTTGAAATAAGAAGAGAAAACCGATTCATAAATCCTGAAGAAATACTATAAATATTGTGAGGAAATTATGCAGATAAAGATAAATTTAAAAATTTTTTTGTTTTTGATTATATTTATATTAACAAAGCAAATAAAAATATATGCCATAATAATGCTGTTTGCATTAATTCATGAATTAGGACATTTAGTAATGGGAATAGTATTGAATTTTAAACCAGAATCTATTTCAATTATACCAACGGGATTTTCAATAAAATTTAAAGCAAATAATAATAATTATAATAAAAAAATAAAGAATGGGAATTTACTAGCAGTAAAAAAAACAATAATTGCTAGTGCAGGGCCATTAACAAATGCAATTTTAGTACTCTGTGCAATAATATATTATAAATCAACTAACAATGTTTATATAGCAAACATTCCGCTAGATTTATTAATATACTCAAACATATTAATTTTTATATTCAATTTACTTCCAATATATCCTTTAGATGGTGGAAGAATTTTAAAAGAAATGATACATATAAATTGTGGAATATACTTATCATATACAATGACAAACAAGATAGCAAATATTACTATTATAATTCTAACAATATTGTCCAGTGTTGCAATTTTAATATATAAAAATATTGCGATATTGTTTATAATAACGTATTTGTGGTTTTTAGTGATAAACGAAAACAAAAAATATAATATGAAAATGAAAATATGGGAAAATTATAAAAAATACAGTATCTAATATTAAAAAGTCAATCATTATAACTAATAACTGATAATTATAAAAGTAAAACTAAATATTATTTAAGTATTGAAAAAAATACAATTTAATAGTAATATTATAAATAGTAATAGGAGGAGAAGCAAATGAAAAAATGTATAAATAATAATCGAGGAGTAACTCTGATTTCATTAGCAGTAGTAATTATTATACTAATGATATTATCAGTTAGCTTAACTATAAATGTAAAATCAACAATAGAACTAAAAGAGTACAATAGCATAAAAGAAGACATTATATCTTTAACAGAGGAAGTAAAACTGTATTATTTGGAGAATGAACAGTTACCCGTGTGTAATGAAAAAAGTTTTAATTTAGCTGATTATGGAGTTCCAACAGAAGACATAAATCCTAATGACAATAATGTTTATTATCCAATAGATATATCTGTTTTATCTAATCAGTTATCACTTAATCATGGAGATGGAAACAAAAACAAAGATTGGAACACAAAAGATTTATATGTGATGAATGAAGAAAGCCTTACAGTTTATTATCTACAAGGAGCTGTTTTAGATAATAAAAGGCATTACACAATAATAGATGACTTTGCAGGAGGATCTTTTGCAAATGCCTACTATTCAAAAGTAGATTTACCAATAATATCAGTAGTAACCATGGAAAGTAGTGGAAGTGACAAAACATTAGTTACAGTAGGAGATAAAATAAAATTAAAAATCTTAACTAATTATATTTTGGATAAAACACCAACAATTGTTATAGACGGACAAGACGTTACAAATAATTGTACATGGAACGGAACAGTAGGAACAGTAGAATACACAGTAACATCAATACAA
>CALXBZ010000099.1 GCA_944386665.1 uncultured Clostridia bacterium | reverse complement strand
TTTATTCTATATCTTTTCTTTTTTTATTTTTTAATACCTTTTTATCTTTTTTTTGCACAATAAAAAAGCAGTGTTAAAGGGGGAAATCCCAAAAAAGAGATTTCACCACGCGTTAAGGCATGCAGTTGTTTTTTACTTACTATCTGTAATGTTTATTAATTTGACTATAACTTAGCCACCTGTTTCATAAACCAATACAGATATGGGATTATACCCCTCTGTTGAAGATACACTGGTAAATTGTATTTGATACAAACCACCATTGCGCTTGGAACAACCTCAACATCTCTGTCTCCAGTTCCATAAGTTCCTTCGAATATTGTGGCATAGCAAAGGCTTCACCAATGGAAAACACAATAACAAGAAATATTGTTTTTTGCCTTGTAACATGCTATAATTGTGTTTGTTCAGAATTAATCTTGTAATAATCTGTCTTTTATAAATATATCAATTTTGAACAGAGTTTGAAAGGAATGAATTTATATGTTGCAAAAATACTTAAACAAATTAGAATATGATAAAATATTAGAACTAGTTGCTAATTATTGTTCTACTTATATAGGTAGAGAATATGTATCTAACATGCTTCCTAGTAGTAACAAAATTATTGTTCAAAGAATGTTAAATGAAACAAGTTCTGCACAGGCTTTACTATTTAGAAAGGGCGAACCACCTATTTCTAATATTACTAACATAGAAATTTGGATAAAAAATTTAAAAAGTTTTAATAGCTTATCTGCTAAGGCTTTATTGGATATCGCAAATGTTTTGCAAACTTCTAGGCTTTTGCATGAATACTTTTTTGCAGATGAGACCTTTTCTCTATCAGATTTTGCACTTTTAGAAGATTATTTTTCTATGCTCTATTACAATCAAAAAATTGAAAATAATATTTTCAATTCAATTATTGACGAGAATACTATTGCTGATGATGCTTCTAAAACCCTTTCGTCTTTACGTAGAAATAAACGTAAATTGGAGCAAGACATTCGTGACAAATTATCTAATTTCATTCACTCTTCTTCATATTCTAAATACTTAATGGATTCAATTGTTACAATTAGGAACGATAGATTTGTTATTCCAGTTAGAGAAGAGTATAAAGATAGTATTAATGGTTCAATTCTAGATGTTTCTGCAAGTGGCTCTACTGTATATATTGAACCTTCATCGATTTTTGAATTAAATAATAAAATAAATAGTATTAAAGTTGAAGAGACTATAGAAATAGAAAAAATATTAAAGAACTTGTCTTTAAGTTTATTTCCTATCGCTACAAATATTGAAGCATCTTTGCATATTATCGGAAAAATAGATTTTATTTTTGCAAGGGCAAAATATAGCAAGAAGATAAATGGAATCTGCCCTCTAATAACTGATAAAAAAGAAATTCATTTATTTGGTGCTAGACACCCTCTTATTTCTTCTGAAGTAGTTGTACCAATCGATATATCTATTGGCGATAAATATACATCTTTACTTATAACAGGTCCTAATACAGGCGGAAAAACAGTTACATTAAAAACAGTTGGGTTGTTTTGCCTTATGGCTTGTAGTGGAGTTTTAATTCCTGCAAAAGAAAATAGTAGTATTTATGTATTTGATAATATTTTTGCTGATATTGGTGATGAGCAAAGTATTCAAGAATCTTTAAGTACTTTTTCATCACACATGACAAATATTATAGATATTTTACATCTTGCAACAACCAATAGCTTGGTTTTGTTAGATGAACTTGGCTCTGGTACAGATCCTGTTGAAGGGGCAAGTCTTGCCATTAGTATATTGGAACACTTTTTCAGTATAGGAGCTTTAACAATTTGTACCACTCATTATCCAGAATTAAAAGAGTATGCCTTAACTCATAAAGGTTTTGAAAATGCAAGTTCGGATTTTGATGTAGAAAATTTACGTCCAACTTACAAATTACTAATCGGAATTCCTGGTAAGAGTAATGCTTTTGCAATAAGTAAAAAACTTGGACTTCCAGATGAAATCCTTAAAAGGGCACAATCTTTTCAAAAGGCTGATGAGATAAACATAGAGGCTTTATTAAAAAACATATATGATAACAAATTGGAAATAGAAAAAGAAAAAGAAAAGATTCAAAGGAATTCTAATCAAATTGAACTTCTTAGAAAATCTTTAGAACGTGATAATTCAAAATTAACGGCAGAAGCTGAAAACATAGTTTCTGACGCCAAATTAAAAGCTCGAAATATATTAATTGATGCAAAGGAAGAAGCTAATGAAATAATAAAAGAATTAAATAAATCATCAATAACAACTCAAAATGCTAATTCTATGAGAAATAAGTTAAATTCTTCAATTGCAAATTTATCACAAAAAGACAATAATATTACAAATATAAATTCAAAAAAATTGGATGCAAAAGATATTTCTATTGGTCTTGAAGTTATGTGTAATAATTTACATTCTAAAGGTACTATACTTTCAATGCCAAATAGATCTAATGAGGTAAAAGTTCAAATAGGGAATTTAACCATGAATATTAATATATCTAATTTATCTGTTCTTACTGATATTGAACATAAAAAAACTCCTAATGGTACGGTTTCTTTTTCTAACACTCTTAAGTCACAAAATGTTGCTTCAGAAATTAATGTTATAGGACTAAATGTAGATCAAGCAATTCCTATTGTAGATAAATATTTGGATGATTGCTATATGTCAAATCTTGAATCTGTAAGAATTGTGCATGGAAAGGGCACTGGAAAATTACGCGACGGAATTCATTCTTTCCTGAAAAAAAATTCTCGTGTAAAATCTTATAGAATGGGAATTTATGGCGAAGGTGAAACAGGAGTAACAGTGGTGTATTTAAAATAAACCACTGTTACTTTATTATTTTTATTCAAATATCTTTCCTACATTAATTTTATTTCCTCTTAGGAAATCATTTATTGGCATTTTTTTTGAGTTTTCCCCTTGTATTTCTATCACTTGTAATATTCCATCATTTGCTTTAATAAATAAACCTGTTTTGTTATCTGAAA
>CALXBZ010000098.1 GCA_944386665.1 uncultured Clostridia bacterium | reverse complement strand
ACATATAGTTGTTGGAACAGAAGCACCAAGTATTTGCCCTGTTTGCAATCATCAACAAGCATACTTCGAAGTAAAAGCAGAAAATTATTAAATAAATTTAGATTAAAAAGTTGTCAATAAAATGACAACTTTTTTACTGTAAATTTATAGTTATTTAAAATAAATTAGACATAATGCTATTGATAAAATAAAAGCCAAATAAATGATTGAAAAAAATATATCGTAATGTTATAATAACCAAGAAAACCAAAAGAAATAACAAGGTTAAAAATCAAGCGAATAGAAAGGAAAATGAAAAAATGGAAAGATTAAGAGGATTTGAAGTTGCAAAAGGTTTTGAAGATAAAGAAATAAATTTACCAGTAAGAAAAACAAAATATTCTGCTGGATATGATTTCGAAGCAGCTGAAGATTGTGTTGTTCCAGCGTTTAAACCAGGAATTGCACCAACACTTGTAAAAACAGGAATAAAAGCATATATGCAAGATGATGAAATGTTATGCTTATATAATAGAAGTTCAAACCCAAAGAAAAAAGGATTAATTTTAGCAAATAGTGTAGGAATTGTGGATAAAGATTATTATGGAAATCCTGACAATGACGGAAGCATAATGTTTGCTTTCTATAATATAAAAGATACAGACGTGCAAATAAAAAAAGGTGATTGCATAGGACAAGGAATATTCGAAAAATATCTTGTAGCAGACAATGATGAAGCATCAGGAGAAAGAACAGGTGGATTTGGATCAACCAATAAGTAAAAGGATATAAACATTGTTTACAAATATATTAAATAAGACATAAAAAAGAGACATAAAATTTTTCTTAAAAATTACAAAAAATATAGCAAATAGTTGGAAATACTGGAAAAAATGATAAAAAATAAAATGGTAAAAGTTTTGACTTTTACCATTTTTTATGGTATAATAGAAACGTGGTTGAAAGAGATATAAAAACCTTTATTAACTCTAAAATATATAATACGGAAGGAGATAGTGACATGTTTAATGTTGGAGATAAAATAGTATACCCAATGCATGGAGCAGGAACAATAGATGCAATAGAAGAAAAAGATATTTTAGGAGAGAAACAGAACTATTATATAATTAAAATGCCTGGAGAAGTAAAGGTTATGGTTCCAATTTCAAAAGCAGGAGACGTAGGAGTTAGAAGCATAATTGATAAAGAAGAAGCTGGCAAAGTGTTACAAGTATTAGAATCAAACGAAACAGAAATGTCAAATAATTGGAATAAAAGATATAAAGAAAATATGGATAAAATGAAAAGTGGAAATATATATGAAGTAGCTGATGTTGTAAGAAACTTAAGCTACAAGCAAAAAGAAAAAGGACTTTCTACTGGAGAGAAGAAAATGCTTAACAATGCAAAACAAATATTAGTAAGTGAATTAGTATTAGCGGAGCATGCATCAGAAAATGAAGTTGAAAATTTAGTAGAAAATAAAATCAATTTATCTTTTGAAGAACACAAAAATTTTGAAGAACCAGTTAACACAAGTAGTGTGGTAAGTAAATTTATACCATTTAATGATGTTAATTCTGCATCAGGAGATTCACAAAATTTATAGATACATAATTAAAATGCAAGAAAGACAAAAGAAGCTTATAAAAAGACTAACAAAAAATGAATGATTCATTTAATTAGCACAATTATATATGTGCAAAAATGAAATTTAATTCAAAAAGTTAGTCTTTTTGTGTGAATAAAAAACTTTGGTTTACATATTGTATAAACGAAGAAGGAATACAAAATTTTCTGTCGAATATATATAATAATGAGGAAAGGTTTAGCTAAAAATGGTGAGATATAGTGACGAATTATTAGACGATATAAAAACTAAAAACGACATAGTAGACATTGTGTCACAATATGTGGTATTAAAAAGAGCTGGTAGAAACTATATGGGTTTATGTCCCTTTCACAAAGAGAAGTCTGGTTCGTTTTGTGTATCACCTGATAAACAAATATTTCACTGCTTCGGATGTGGAGTAGGTGGAAATGTTTTTCATTTTATAAGTAAAATCGAAAACGTAAATTTTAAAGAATCTGTTGAAATATTAGCAAATCGTGCTGGTGTAGATTTACCATTATCAGATAACTTTGAAGATGATAAATTATCAAAGCTAAAATCAAGAGTATATGAAGTAAATAAATGTGCTGCTGAGTTTTATCATCAAAACCTATATAAACCAACTGCAAAACCTGCTCAAGAGTATGTAAAAAAAAGACATTTAGATAACAAAACTCTAAAAGCATTTAAAATAGGATATTCTGGTAGATTTAATGAATTATACACTGAATTAAAAAATAAAGGATTTACAGAGGAAGAAATTTTAGCTTCATGTCTTGTTAATAAAAATCCAGATGGAAAATTCATAGACAGATTTAGAAATAGACTAATGTTTCCTATTATTGACATAAGAGAAAGAGTAATAGCTTTTGGTGGAAGAGTATTAGACGATAGTAAGCCTAAATATATAAACTCACCAGAAGATATTGTTTATAGTAAAGGAAGAAATTTATTTGCATTTAATATTGCGAAAAAAAATAATCCAAAAACAATTATTATGGTTGAAGGGTACATGGACGCAGTATCACTACATCAAAGAGGAATAAATAATGCTGTTGCATCGCTTGGAACCGCTTTAACAGAAGCACAAGGAAGGTTGCTTAGAAGAAGCTGTGAAAAAGTAATAATAGGATATGATGCTGATGGTGCTGGACAAGCTGCCACTTTAAGAGGATTAGAAATATTGCAAAATTTAGGGTGCGATATTAGAATTCTTCAAATAGAAGGTGCAAAAGATCCAGATGAGTTTGTAGTAAAATATGGACCAGAAAGATTCCAAATGTATGTAGATAAAGCAATATCACTAGTTGAGTTCAAAGTTAAAATGTTAAAAAATAATTTAAATTTGGACAATGTAAATGATAAAATAAAGTTTCTAAATGAAGTTGCCAGAATCTTAGCAAAAGTAAGTAACAGTATGGAAAGAGAAGTGTATGTAGATAAAATTTCCCTTGAATA
>CALXBZ010000097.1 GCA_944386665.1 uncultured Clostridia bacterium | reverse complement strand
ATCGTGAATTAGAAAAAATATTTTCCAATTCACGCTTTTTTTGAGAGCTAATTTTCAGCTACTTTTTCAGCAGCCTCTTAATTGAGGCTCTTTTTTTCTTTTATAAATTACAAATAGCTTAATGTAGTGAATCCTTTAATATTTTGTTAAATGCGATTCCATTTATTAAAAACATTGAAATAAACGTTGTAAAGGTTTTAAAAAGAGACATGCTGATGCTAAATAATATGTAAGATTGATTTGTGGTTATGTATATAGACATTATTAAAACTGAAAAAAGAATCGCTATAAAAGATATTTTTATTCCAGTATTCATTATCCTTTTTACTCTTAAATCAAAATTAGAATTAAAAAGTGAATAAATTTTAATATATGATTTTTTTATAGTATTAAACATAAAAAACACTCCAGTCATTTAAACTTTATAACTATATAATAGCATAAAAAAACATAAAAAAATAGCGGAAATATTTGGCAGACTCTTAGAAATGTATAAAAAATTGGTAAATACATCACATAAACAAAATATAAAAAATAAGAGAGGGTTACCCAAAATTAGTTACCCTCTTAAAGAATATAAAAAACTGTGCACAATTTTTTATACCTATGCATTTATTGCATTTAATTTTTTTGCTAATAAAGATTTTTTTCTAGAAGCTGTATTCTTAACAATAACACCTTTTGTACAAGCTTGATCTATTTTCTTTGTAGCTTCAGAAAGTAATGCTTTTGCTTCTTCAATATTTCCAGCTTCAACAGCTTGTTCAAACTTTTTAACAGCTGATTTATATCCAGTTTTAATCATATTATTTCTTGCAGTTTTCTTTTCAATTACGTTTACACGTTTGATTGCAGATTTGATATTTGGCATGTTTATTTGCACCTCCCTTTAAGTTTGTTATTATAACGGATACTATTTTACCACGAAATTAGCAATTTTGCAAGGATTAGAAAGAAAAAGTTTATAATTTTTTGTTTTTTTAGGCAATTATATACACTAATAACTCTATATTCAAGTTGTGAAGGTTCCTTTTTTTTGTAAAAAGTTACAACTTTTATTATTGAAGATCTATGTATGAAATAAAAAAGGTTTAATTTTAAGCAGAATGATATATTTTGAAATCTTTAAATACAGAATTATTCATATAAATTCTATTATATTCAGGATCTTTTCTAATATCGGTAGAACATATAGGAATATTTTTTTCAACATGAATGTTATTAACATTCAAATCTCTTGCTACATATTTACCATATTCTTCACTAGAGTAAAAATTGGTTACAGGAATATCTTTAAAAATACTTTTTAAATAATCGGTTTGAATTTTTATAGATTCTTCATCTAGTCCATATTGCATAGGAGGATTCTTTCCCAGAATTACATGAGCTTTTGGATAGAGTTCTTTTAGCCAATTAGCGCGAATTTCTAAAGGTATTTTTGTAACATTAGTATCGTTTATTAAAATATAAAATTCATCATTTTCGCTTAATCCTTTTTCAATTAACTGTTGGTGCCCCTTATGCAATGGAGCAAATTTACCTATTGTAAAGCCAATATTCATTTCAAAAATATCTCCAATTTCTTTTCTATATCAAACTTTTATAATCACATATATTATAACCTCAAAATATAATGTTTGCAACAAAGAAAACCACAAAGAAAATGCAAGTCGAAAAATGTCGTTCAAAAATACTTGATTTATCATAAGGAATGTAATATAATTTCAAATATTAAGTTAGAAATTTATAACTCGCGTATAGAAATTGTATTAAAGTTCATATTTAAAAATTATGTATAAAATTTATATTTCAAATTTATTTAAAATTCATAAAAAATTATAATCTAAAATTTTCAAAAAAGAAGGAAAAATATGTTATCAACAGTAAAAAGTATAGCTCTACGTGGATTAGATGGCTATTTAATTGAAGTGCAAGTTGATGCTTCAAGCGGAATGCCTTACTGGGAAATAGTAGGACTTCCAGATATTAGTGTTAAAGAGGCTAAAGAAAGAGTTAGAACTGCAATAAAAAATTCTAATTTTAAATTTGAAAGTAGAAGAATAGTGGTGAACTTAGCACCAGCGGATTTAAGAAAAGAAGGAACATACTTTGATTTACCCATTGCAGTAGGAATGCTATTAAACTTCGGGCAAATATATGAAATAGAAAAAGATATAGCATTTATTGGAGAACTTTCTTTAGATGGCAAGTTAAATAGAGTAAATGGAATTTTGCCAATGTGCATTGAGGCACAAAAACTGGGCATAAAGAGAATTGTAATTCCAAAAGAAAATGCTAAAGAAGGTGCAACTGTAAGTGGGATAGAAATAATAGGAGTACAAAATATTAGAGAAGTGGTAGAATACCTAAACAAAAAAATAAATATACAACCAGAAAAAGCAGATATAGCCAACATTTCCAACAATGATTATTATGAACTAGATTTTACAGACGTTAAAGGACAAGAAAACATAAAAAGAGCATTAGAAGTGGCAACAGCAGGAGGGCATAACTGTCTGTTAATAGGTGGACCTGGTTCTGGTAAAACAATGATGGCACAAAGATTACCATCTATATTACCAGATTTGAGATTTGAAGAGGCTTTAGAAATTACAAAAGTATATAGCATATCGGGTGTATTACCAAATGACAAACCAATAATTACACAAAGACAATATAGATCACCACATCATACTATAACTCCAATAGCTTTAATAGGAGGAGGCAAAATACCAAAACCTGGAGAGATTAGCCTAGCTCACTATGGTGTACTATTTTTAGATGAACTTCCAGAGTTCAATAAGACTACTTTGGAACTATTAAGGGAGCCATTAGAAGATGGAAAAATTACAATAAATCGAATGAATGGAAGTTTAACATATCCATGCAAATTTATGCTTGTTGCTTCAATGAATCCATGCCCGTGTGGATTTTATGGATCAAAAGACAAGGAATGTACTTGTAGTACAAAAGAAATATTAAGATATATGAACAAAATAAGTGGACCTTTATTAGACAGAATAGATATTCAAATAGAGGTAACACCTGTAAAATATAATAATTTAAAAAAAAAAAAAAAAGTAGAAAGCTCGATTGAAATAAAGAAGAGAGTAAATGAT
>CALXBZ010000096.1 GCA_944386665.1 uncultured Clostridia bacterium | reverse complement strand
GTATATATATTTAAAAAAAAAACTATACTTTTTTTTGCTTACGCGTATATTAAATAAAAGTAGGATAAGTAGGTTTAGTAGGATATATATATAATAATATAGTAATATCAATACTTACAGAGTTTAAAATTGTCCTACTTTTTAGCCTACTTTTCCTACCTTTTGAATGAAACTGTTGATATGAGCGACTTTCAGCGATTGACTTAAAGTCAATTTACATAACAACATATTTTCGCATCTTTATTGACTTTTTTTATTCTTTGTGTTATATTCTTTTTGGGGCAACCTTTGATGTTTGTTTTTTTAAAAGTCTAACAAACCAAACTTTCAAATACTAGGAATTAAATCCTGTTATTTTTTATTTGTCCTTTAATTGAATTTTTTTAAATAATTTTATATATCTCTAATTGCTTTCAAAATGAATTTTAAGCGACTTTCTGTTTTGAGGTATATAACTTGTTCAGTTTTATAGAAAAATTAAAATTTGAGCCATTCTCGTTCCAATTAAAGGAATATATTATCTATTTATTTTAAAAACTTTTTCGACTTTCGACTTTCCATTTCTTTTACTAGACTTTTTTTCTTCTTTTTGCTATAATTTCTTTAAGAGGTGTTATTTTATGTCAGATTTGAAAATTAAACAAAAAGGTATTGGTGCCATTCATGATAATAAAATAAAAGACAAAGAGTTTGCTCAAAGAGTTTTAGGTATTTGCCTAGAGGCTAGAAAACTTGGTAAATTTGGTAAACCTAAAACTGTTCAGGAACTTGAAGAAAGAATTGATACTTATTTGGAGAAGTGCTTTGATGCTGGTTTACCTCCTACTGTTGAAGGTATGGCTCTTTCTATTGATTATGATAGAACAACTGTTTATGATATTGAACATGGAAACATCAAACCTCAATTCTCCAACACTGTAAAAAGAGCAAAAGACTTTATAGCCAATTATGATGCATCTTTGGCTATGTCTAACAAGCTAAATGCAGCTATTTATTGTTTTAGGTCTAAAAACATGTATGGAATGAAAGATGTCCAAGAAATAAAGGCGACTTCCGACTTTTCAACTGATCCTAAAGATCCAGAATCAGTTGTTGAAGCATTGCCAGATATGAATGAGAAAGACTTTATAGAAATTAAAAAGGAATAGCCCAGCGACTTTGGAGACTTTTGGGCTGTCGACTTTGACGACTTTCCGACTTTGAGGCTAGAGACTTTGGAGACTTTGAGAAAAAAATTTTGAAAAACTTTTGGCGACTTTGGCGACTTTGGAGACTTTCGGAGGTTTTAAAATCCTGAAAAAAATTTGAAATACAAAAAAAGAAGAGGAGCAATATTCCTCTTCTAGTAACTCATTATGTAAATTACGCAAAATACTAGTTTTGTGCAATGTTTCAATGAAAAAATGGCATTTTTCAATAGGTCAAACCTTGAAAAATCAACCAAAATAAAATATAAGACGTTTTTATTTTAAAGTGGTATCATTATATACCTAAAAATAAAAATGCCTTAAAATTGATTATTTTAGCAAATAGATAAAATGATAAAATAGCAACAAAAAAGAGGCTGCTTGCCTCTTCTTTAATCAAATATCAACTCATTACTTTCATACATCCGAATAATATGGATAATAGGAAAGTAAGTGGTAAAAATATAATTGCTATAATTACGATAAATACTGTTTTTGCTACTTTTAACCAGTCAACATGTAATTTTTCTGGCTCTTCCTCTTCTATTGGCATATGCTGCAGATTGTAAAATTCCTGTTGTTTTTGTTCTGTATGTGCTTTTTTTAGTATTGTATTATATTTATTATAATAATATTGTTCTAATTCGTTTTTAAAAGGTATTGCATCAAATCCGTTTTTGTCTGTAATCTTTATATTATCAAAAAAGTTGTTTAATATTTCTTTTTTTCTATCCCTATTATAAAATTCTACAATATAATCAGATCCACCAATTTCAAAATATCTATCAAATTCAGATTTTATATATATTTCTAAATCATTTTTATATCTTTTCAAATCTTCTTTTTGCTGTTTCTCTTTTTGTTTTCTGATTCTTTCAAGTTGTTTATTTCTTTTTTCCTCTTCTAAGGTATAATTTAGATTATTTACACTAGTTAATAAACCCATTTTTTATCCACATCCTTTCAATTAAAGCGGATTTTATCACTCCTATTTTTTTACAGTTTCTAAAG
Source organism: uncultured Clostridia bacterium (assembly GCA_944386665.1). Taxonomy (GTDB): domain Bacteria; phylum Bacillota; class Clostridia; order TANB77; family CAG-508; genus CAG-245. The sequence goes on along the minus strand of CALXBZ010000096.1, from coordinate 1,090 downwards.
TTTCTTTTACATATTGTTTTAATAATTCGTTTAGTTCTTTTTTTCTTTCTTCATATTTTTTTGGATATTGTATCATGATTTCATTTGCTTTTTTATCATATTTTTTATTCGTATTGTAATTACTTTCTACATTACCAAATGGTCTATATCCTGTCACTATCACAGTATCATTATTTATTATATAAATGTCCGCATTCCATCCATACACGCCAGAAGTAAAAAAGTTACAATCAGATAATTGTAGTAAGCTTTGTAATTCACAATATCCTACTTTTATTATATTTTTAAATCCTTCAACAATAATTTTCTTTGTTACTTGTTTATTCATAATAACCACCATTTTAACCTTTCTTTTTTTATTTTATTTTTTCAAAATAATATACTTGTTCAAATCCTAAAATATTTATTGTTATATTTCCGTTTTCTATATTAGTTATTTTTAAATTGTAATAAATCAATAAGAATGTTAATATTGCTGTAATTATAATAGTTAATAGTAATATCAAAATCTTTTTCATTTTATCACCCCTTTTTTATTTTATATTAAGCTAGATAAGTATGAGGCTACCCCCCATAGAAAAATAGGTAAAATAATTAGTATAGATCCCCTTATAATATTTTTGATTAGTCTAATAATAATATTTTTCATTTGTTATTCTCTCCTTCCCTTTTTCTATAATTATTATACATCATACTACATTAAAAGTCAAGTGTTTTTTAAAATTTTTTTTTATTTTTTTACACATTTTTTTGTTAATTTAAAACAGATCATAATAATTTTATTTTTTTATATACCTACAAAGATCATATTGATGTATGCCCTCTCCCCTATACCCAGAAAACCGCCCCAGGTCGCAAGTCATGCTCACATTGCTGCAAACAAATCTAATTACCCCCTATTGACATTTTAACCCAAACAATATAAAAAAAAAAAAAAAGGAGGAATAAAAAATGATAAGTAACAAAGATTTTATAGGGTAAAAATTTAATGATTGGGAAGTAATAGAATGGAAAATAGGACAAAAAAAAGAAAAGAAAAGGATAAAAAGAGGGAAATAGGGAAAAATAAAGAAGAAAAAAGAAGATAAAA
>CALXBZ010000095.1 GCA_944386665.1 uncultured Clostridia bacterium | reverse complement strand
ATTTTTCCATATTCAGTAAACTGTGTAGCTAAATTTTCTTTCATATTTTCATCATCTACTTTTTTTAGTACATATGAAATAGAATCCATTCCCATTTTAGCAGCTTTATTAATTTCGTTTAAAATGGTTAGATTAATGTTTTTATCTTTTTCATCTCTTTTATCATTATCTATCATTTTTTACCTCCAAATTTTAATATAAATAAATTTAATAATAGTATAGGCAAAAATCAAATAAAAATTCATCAAACATTGATAAACAATAAAATTTAATATATACTAATAATGAAATTAACCAAAATTCCATAAAACGAAAGGGAAGTAAAAATGTCAGAAGTAAAATGGACAAATGAACAGCAAAGTGCAATAAATGAAAAAGGATCAAATATTTTAGTGGCAGCTGCTGCAGGTAGTGGAAAAACAGCAGTTTTAGTTGAACGTATTATAAGAAAAATAATAAATGATGGAATAGATATTGATAAAATTTTGGTGGTTACCTTTACCAATGCAGCAGCTAGTGAAATGAGAGAGAGAATATTAGATGCAATTTATAAAAAAATAGAGGAAAATCCTGAAGACAGCAATCTTCAAAAACAGATAATACTTTTAAATAAAGCTAGTATATGCACTATAGATTCATTTTGCTTAGATGTAATAAAAAACAACTTTTACGAAATTGATGTATCAGCAAATACCAGAATTGCAGATGGAACAGAAATTTTATTGCTAAAACAAGAAGTACTAGATGACTTGTTCGATGAAAAATATATTGCAAATGATTTAGATTTTATAGATTTAATAAATACATATACAAAATATAATAAAGATGAAGAATTAAAAGATTTAATATTAAACATTTACACATATATACAAGCATCTCCTTTTCCAGAAGAATGGCTAGAAGATAAAATAAAGATGTTCAATATAAAAGAGCATGAAGAGTACAAAAATTTTTCAAACACACCTTGGGGAAAGATTATAATTGCTAAAGTTGATGAAATATTAGAAAATGGAATCTTAAAATTAGAAAATATTAAAAGAAAAATGGAAAAGTTTACAGAACTTGAAAAATTTACAGCTATAATAAATGAAGATATTTATAATTATTTATATATAAAAGAAAATCTTAACAACTGGGATAAAAGTGCGGTTGCAATTTCTAATTTTGAAAGCAAAAGATGGATAACAGATAAAAAAATAACAAACGATTTAAAAGATGAAGCAAAAGAAATAAAGGATAATGTAAAAGAAGAATTTAAAAAAGTAAAAGAACTTATTAATTGTATATCTGAAGAAGCGAATAATGATATATCAGATATGTATATTATTCTAAATAAATTAAAAAATTTAATATTGGAATTTTCAAATAGATTTTATCAAAAAAAGAGAGAAAAAAATATTATGGATTTCAATGATATGGAACATTTAGCTTTGAAAATTCTTATTAGTAAAGACGAACAAGGAAATATTGTTAAAACAGATATTGCAAAAAGATATTCAGAAAAATTTGAAGAAATTGCAATAGATGAATACCAGGATAGTAACTTAGTTCAAGAGTATATTTTAACAAGTGTATCTAAAGGAAACAATATATTTATGGTTGGAGATGTTAAACAAAGCATTTACAAATTTAGACAAGCAAGACCAGAATTATTTATTGATAAATATAACAAATATAAAATAGAGCCAGAGACTAATGAAAATAGAAAAATTCAATTATTTAAAAACTTTAGAAGTAGAAAAAACATATTGGATTTTACAAATTTGGTTTTCGAAAATATAATGAGCAAAAAACTTGGAGACATCGAATATAACCAAGAGGAATATCTAAACTTAGGCGCATCGTATCTGGAATTACCGGAACAAAATATAAATACAGAGATAGAAATTATAAATACTAGTGAAGAAGATAATGATATATGGAAAAATGAAACTCAAAATAAAGAAATAATTGAAACTAAAACACAAATGATTTATGAAGAGGGAAAAACAAATAGTGAAAAATATACTGAAGAAGGAGATGAACAATCAGAAGAAAGAATAGAAGATGTTGTTTTAGAAGCAAGATTTATTGCTAGAAGAATAAAAGAATTGATAGATAGCAAATATCAAGTAATTGACAAAAAACAAGGGAAGAGAAATATAAAATATAAGGATATAGCAATTCTATTAAGAAGTATTAGTGGTACTGCTAATGTGTATGAAAAAGAAATATCGGCATTGGGAATCCCAGTATATAGTGATAGCTCAGGCGAATACTTGCAGTCAATTGAAATAGAAACAATAATGGCACTTCTAAGAATTATAAACAATCCAATGCAAGATATTCCTTTAGTTACTGTTATGCGTTCGCCAATAGGAAATTTTACAGACAATGAACTAATAGAGATAAGAATGAATGATATAAATGCTAATTTTTATGAAGCTTTAGCAAAAACAGATACGCCAAAGGTTAAAAAATTCTTACAATTATTAGATGAAATACGTCAAGATGAGCAATATATGGCACTTGACGAATGGATTTGGAACATATATGTAAAAACTGGATATATGGACTATGTAAGTGTAATGCCAAATGGAAACTTAAGAGTTTCTAATTTAAAAATGTTATTTGAAAGAGCGAAACAGTATGAATCAGCAAGCTTCAAGGGGTTGTTTAATTTTATAAATTTTATAGATAAAATAAAATTTAATAGTGAAGATTTAACGGCAGCTAAAATAATTGGAGAGAACGAAAATGTGGTAAGGATTATGAGCATTCACAAAAGTAAGGGACTTGAATTCCCAGTAGTCATATTAGCAGGAACAGGAAAACAATTTAATTTTCAAGATTTAAACGGAAAGATTTTGCTAGACCAAGATTTAGGAATTGGGCCACAATATATAAACTATGAAAGACATATAGAATTTAAAACTTTAGCCAAAAAAGCTTTAGCGATAAAGGCTAAAAATGAAGCAATATCAGAAGAAATGAGAGTTTTATATGTTGCATTAACTAGAGCAAAGGAAAAACTAATTGTTGTTGGTAGACAAAAAGATGTAAACAAAAAAATGTCAGAGAAACAAGCAATTTTAGATATTTATTTAGAAGATAATAAAAAAATCAATTCATATTTATTAGAAAAATATAAAACATACTTAGATTGGTTAGAGTTAATTTATTTAAAAGAAGGAATGGAAAATACAAAGGACATATTTAGTGTAAAAATAAATAAAAAGGAAGAACTCATAAGAGACTTTGAACATGAAAAATGTGCAATAGAAAATATATATGAAAAGATAGAATATAATACAAAAAAATATAACACTCCAGATAATAATAAAACTTGTGATAAGATAAAAGAATTTTTAAATTGGAAATATGGTTATGAAGGATTAGAAGGAATACCAACAAAAACATCAGTAACAAAAATAAAAGAGATGACAAGAGCAGAAGAAGTAAAAGAAAATACAAAGAATATCAAAATAAATATTCAAGAAAACGAAAAAAAAGAGATGCAAGTATCTATAACTCAAAAGCCGAAGTTTTTAAATAATTCTGAAAATAATAAAAT
>CALXBZ010000094.1 GCA_944386665.1 uncultured Clostridia bacterium | reverse complement strand
TATAGTATTTATAACTCTTTGGTCGTATTTATTTCTATATTTACTATATAGATATTAAATACTTCCTCTATACTATATCATTACATTTTTTATTTTTCAATACTTTTTTATTTTAATTTGTTGTTTATATATTTTTTTAATTCATTTACATTAGAATTACATTAAAATCAAAAATAAAAACTTGTAAGTTCCTTTATTATAAAGGGTTACAAGTCTTTTGTTTTTTTGGAGCTTCCAACCAGAATCGAACTGGTGACCTCAGCCTTACCAAGGCTGCGCTCTACCTACTGAGCTATGAAAGCATATACGGGATTTTTCCCGTTAATTATAATATACTATTATCTATATTTAAATTTTTTGCTGTTTTTTTTCTTATTCTCTGAATTGCATTATCAACAGATTTTACAGGAGCATCTAGTCTTTCTGCAATTTTTACATATGATTCACCTTGTATGAATCTATTAAGCACCTTTTTTTCAAAATCACTTAATGAATTATCTATTACAGACTCTACATCAGACATGTATTCTTTTTTTGTTATTGTATCTAGCGGATCTTCTATAATGTTTGTCTCTAATACATCCATAATTTGCGTTTCATTGTTTTCATCTTCATTTTCATATGCTGTCATATTTAGAGATAAATATGAATTTAACGGCATATGTTTTTGTCTATTTGACGATTTTATTGCTGTTATTAATTGTCTTTCAATACATAGATTTGCAAATGATTTAAAAGAATTTTGTTTATCTTCTTTGTAGTCTTTAATAGCTTTATACAATCCAATTAGTCCTTCTTGAATTATATCTTCTTTTTCAGCACCAATTATAAAATATTTATTGACTTTTGAGTTAACTAAATCTTTATATCTACATATTAAAAAATTTAGTGCATTTGTGTCTTTTTCTCTTATTGCTTCTAGTAGTTCCTCGTCAGACATATTATTGTAATTATTGTTCATTAAATAAGTTCCTCCTAATAGTGCCTTACTGTTTTGTATTATAGTCTACTAATCCGTAGAATGTCAATAATTTTATTAATAATTATTATTTTTTTAAGAAAAACCATTGTTTTTCCGATTATTGATATTTACCTCTTTTTATGGTATTATTCTTTCAACAGTTTATTTTACGGAGGTTTTTATGGCTTTTGATGGAATTGTTACTAAAGCAGTTGTCGCTGAATTAAATACTTGCTTAATTAATGGTAAGATAAATAAGGTATTTGAGCCTAACAAGAATGAAATTTTGCTAGGTATATATTCTAGTGGAAAAAATTATTGTTTAAATATCTCTATTGACTCAGTTAATTATAGGCTAAGTTTATCTAATAATTCTAAACCTAATCCTCAAAATGTTTTGAACTTTTGTATGGTTTTAAGGAAGCATTTAATTGGAGGACACATTAAAAGAATTTATTCTAATGGTCTTGAAAGAGTAGTTTTTATTGATATTGATTGCCATAATGAGCTTAATGACTTAATTACTAAAACTTTAGTTATTGAACTTATGGGAAAGCATAGTAATATAATTTTGTTAAATTCAAATTCCATTATTATTGATAGTCTTCGTCATTTGGATAAGTTCGATAAATCGAATAGAGATATTTTCCCTGGTAGCAAATATATTGGTGTTGTTAGTGATAAATTAGATTTTACTACACTAAAGTCTTTTGATGCTTTTTATGAGCCTTTAAATATTTCGGATGATAATTTTTCTTTATCTTCTACTTTATCTAAAAAATATAATGGTTTCGGAAAAAATAACATTATTTTTTTATTAGAGCATCTTCATATTTCTGACCATTCAACTTCGATTAAAGATTTAGAAGTTTTGTATTTATATTTAAAAAATTTATTATCTAATCTATCTGAAAAGGCTACTATTTTAGAAGTTTTTAATAATAAAAAAGATTACTTTGTATATTTTGATGAAAATAAACAGGATTGTCTAGAAGTAAACTTTTTTATTGATAATTTTTATTATTCTAAGGAAACTTCTGAACAGTTCCAAGCTTACCGCTATAATGTTTTGAAACTTGTATTAAACCGCATTGAAAAAATAAAAGATAGAATAAGTAACATTAATTCTAAAATTAAAGAATGTGATAAAACTGAATTATATAGATTATACGGAGAACTTATAACTTCTAATTTATACAAAATTCCAGACTATCCTCAATCTGAAGTAATATTAGAAAATTACTATGACAATAATAATCTTATAAAAATTCCTTTAGATAATACAATTAGCCCTTCTAAAAATGCAAAAGTATTTTTTAAGAAATACAGAAAATTGCAAAATACAATTACTATTGTCCTCAAACAAAAAGAGCTTGCAGAAACTGAATTAGCTTATTTAGATAGCATAGTATACGAACTTAGTGAAGTAAAATATATTGCAGATATAGATAATATTTATTCAGAAATTTGTGATAATTTGATATATGATAAAAATGCAAATACAGTAAATAATCATATTAGCAATATGACTGGAAGCCTTTCAAAGACAAAACATTCTAAAGATACTTCTAGTTTGACACCTGCAAAATATGAAATAGATGGATACACTGTTTTGGTTGGAAAGAACAATAAGCAAAACGATTATTTAACTTGCAGATTAGCACAAAATTCTGATATATGGTTTCACACTAAAGATATTCATGGTAGCCATGTTGTGCTAAAGTTAGATAATACTGCTGTAGCTATTGAACAACAAGGGCGTAACTCTGATGGCGGTTCGTCTTATTCTAAATTAGATATTTCTAAAACTTCGGTTCCTGATTCTGTATTGTATAAATGTGCTTCTCTTGCCGCTTATTACAGCAAAGCTAGAATGTCACAAAATGTTCCGGTTGATTATACATACATAAAATATGTAAAAAAGCCAAATGGAGCAAAACCTGGAATGGTTATTTATACTAATAATAAGACATTATATGTAAATCCTCAGAACAAATTTTAGCAAAGCTATTAAAAAATAGTATAATTTTTTTAAATTGAACCCGAGTCCGCTTTTCGAGGACGCCAGTCCGACCAAGGACGAGTCGGTGAAAATTTTAGAAAAATTATACTATTGCTCTTTTATGATTTTATTTTTTTACTTTTTGTCTTCCTCTGGTGGATTAACAATATTTTGTATTTCAATATCTTCTCTTAATTCTGGAACTATGAAATCAAAAGCTCTTTTATCTTGTTTTATTGCTTCCAGTGCTATAGTTTTATCTTCTCTTAGACGCTTACTTGCATATTTTAATATTAGTCCTTTATTTTTTACTGCTTCTAATACAACATCATAGTCGTCTCTAAGTTCTTTGCTTACATAATATAAAATCTGACCATCTGTCTTGGCTGCTTTCATTGCTAGTTCTTTATCTGCTTTTAAATTTTCACTTGCATAGCAAAGCACCCATCCCTTTTTCTCAACAGCTTGCATTAAGATGTCTTTGTCATTTTTTAATCTGTTGGAAGCAAATTCTAATGCTCCACCGTCTTTTTCCACAGCCTTCATAACTAAATCTTTGTCATCTTTTAGCTCATCACATGCACCATCTAATAAAAGTCCATCTTCTTCAATTGCTTTTTGTAC
>CALXBZ010000093.1 GCA_944386665.1 uncultured Clostridia bacterium | reverse complement strand
AAGTATTTCAAAAACAGTTGTAGAATGTGAAATACAAGAAAAAATAGATAAAACAACTGAATCAAATGTTAACATTACACTATTTCAGGGAATTCCAAAGTTTGAAAAAATGGAGCTAATAATACAAAAAAATACGGAAGTGGGAATAAAAGATATAGTTCCAGTTATGATGGAAAGAACAGTTGTAAAATTGGATGATAAGTTGGCAAATAAAAAATTGGAAAGATGGCAAAAAATAGCAGAAATAGCAGCAAAACAGTCTATGAGAGACATAATACCAAGTATTGAAAACATAATAAAAACTAAAGACATTGATGCAACAAAATTTGATGCATTTTTAGTTGCTTATGAAAATGAAAATCATAACATGTTGAAATCTGAATTATTAAAATTAAGAGAAGACAAAGAAAAGGATAAAAAATATAATATTGCTGTTTTAATAGGTCCGGAAGGTGGGATTTCTGAAAGGGAAATAGAAATGCTACAAGGCCAAAAAGCAAAATTTATTTCTTTAGGCAAAAGAATTTTAAGGACAGAAACAGCGGGACTTGTAATGGTAGGAAATATCATGTACGAGTTGGAAGAAGAATAGTTACAAATTATAACAGTATTTATTACATATAATAAATACTGTTATAATTCGTTAATTAAACCTTGAAAATATTATATAAAATTTGGTATAATTTGTGCTAGGAGGAAAAGTAAGAATGGCAGAAGAAAAAGATAAAAAAAGCAATATAGATAAAAAAAGCAATACAACTAAAACAAGATCTACAACGACCGCAAAAAAAACAACAACAACCCAAAAAAGAACTAAAACAAACAAAGAAAAAGTAACTAACAAGGCAGAAACTAAAAATAATGCACCACAAAAAGAAAATAAAATGAAAGATAGCACTAGTACACAAACAACAACTAAATCTAGAAGAAAAAGTAATTCAGTAAAATCAACAAATAAAGTTAGTAACAAAACCAGCACAACTAAAACAACTACTAAATCAAACAATACAACTCGTAAAGCACCAAGTACAAAAAATATGAAAAAAATAGATAAAGCTAAAGAAACAAAAAATGCAAAAAAAACAGATGGAAGAATAAAACAAATAATTGCAGAGCAATTAGAAAAAGTAGATAAAATTGAAGAAATTAAAAATATTCCAATCAAAGAAGAAAAAAAAGAAAAGACTAATATAATAGATGAAGCTAAAATAGCAAAACAAATTGAAACAGCTAAAAAAATGCCTAAAAACGAAAAGAAACAAATTCGTAAAAATATAGTTAGTAACATTCTTTTGGGTATATTTATAGCATTATATTTTGGAAGCTTAACACTAGCTTTTATAAATGTAGAAGAAACTGCATATATAATAGACCTTAAGTCTTTTAGTGTTGCAATACTAACAATTACTATAATATTATTTGAATATGCATATAATAAAGATGATGGAAAAATTGCTATTAAAGGAATAGAATTACTATGCGTAGCAATTATCACATTAATATTATTATATATTTATATATTATATCAGGAAAAATATTTACTTATAACATATACTTGTATAGGAATAACTACTATATATTATATTGTAAAATCTATACTAATATATATAAGAGAAAAGTCAAAATGGAAGAAAACTATTAGTGATGTAAAAGAGATTATTGCAGAAGAATAATGTAGCAAAACTTTATGAAAGAATAGAGCTTTTTCGATTAGAATGTAGGAAAGGGTGAAAAAGATGAAAAGTATGACTGGTTTTGGTAGAGCTATATATGAAAATAGTAATAGAAATTACATAATAGATCTAAAAACAGTTAATAATAAATATAGTGATATAAATGTGAAACTACCTAGAAGAATAAGCTTTTTAGAAGAAAAAATTAGAAAAGCTATTGCCAATAAAATTACAAGAGGAAAGGTTGAAGCGACTATAACTTTTTTTGATTATAGTTCAAAATCTAAAAAAATTGTACTAAATAAAGAAATTGCAAAAGAATATATAAAACAGCTAAGAGAAATAGCAGATGAAAATGAATTGTCAGAAAACATAAATGTTGTGGAAATTGCTAAACTTCCAGATATATTAAATTCAATAGATGTAGAAAATGATGAAGAAATTGCAGAAGAAACCTTACAATGCTTGAATATGGCATTAGATAATTTGATTGAAATGAGAGCTAAAGAAGGAGAAAATATAAAGAAGGACTTAGTAAAAAGATTAGAAAAAGTTGCAATTTTAGTTAATAATATTGAAAAAGAATCAACAGGACTTGTTGAAGAATATGTACTAAAACTAGAAAAAAGAGTAAAGGAAATTTTAAATACAAATATAATTGACGAAAACAGAGTTGCACAAGAAGCAGTGATTTATGCTGATAAGATGTCTATCGAAGAAGAATTGACAAGATTAAAAAGTCATATAGAACAATTCAACGAATTGATAAATAATACACAAAATCCTATAGGAAAAAAATTAGACTTTATAATACAAGAAATGAATAGAGAAACTAATACTATTGGCTCAAAATCAGGAAGTAACGGAATAACTAATTTAGTAATAGATTTAAAAGTAGAATTAGAAGATATAAGAGAACAAATACAAAATATTGAATAAAATATAAAAGAAAGGATAACTATTATGAAATTTGTAAATGTAGGTTTTGGAAATTCTGTTTCAGCAGAAAGAATAATTGCAGTGGTTAGTCCTGAGGCTGCTCCAATTAAAAGAATAGTTCAAGAGGCAAAAGATAAAGGAACGGCAATAGATGCAACTTGTGGGAGAAAAACAAGAGCAGTTATAATAATGGATTCTGGGAATGTAATATTATCAGCAATACAGTCAGAAACAATTGCTTCAAGGGCGTCATCAAATAATGTAGACGACGTTTAAAACTATTAATTTAGAGCTTATTTGAAAAAAAGAGTGACAAAACGCTATAAATGTGATATAATAACAAAAATTGGAAAGAAGGTAATGTATTATGTTAATAAAACCAAGTGTTGCAGAACTATTAGAAAAAGTAGATAATAGATATATGTTAGTAATTGCAACAGCTAGAAGAGCAAGACAAATTGCACAAGGTGCAGAAGTTTTAGTTAAAACAGAAAATGTTGCTCCAGATTCTATTGCAGCAGATGAAATTGATGCTGGAAAGGTGACTGTATGTTAGTATTATTATCAGGTGCTTCTGGTGCTGGTAAGGATACAATAAAGAGAGAACTAATAAAAAGATATACTAATATAACATCTTTGCCATCATATACAGATAGAGAGCCAAGAGAAGGCGAAGTGAATGGTGAAATATATAATTTTATTTCTACCGAAGAGTTTAAAAAATTAATAGAAAAAAACGACTTATATGAATATGATATACATCATAACCACTACTATGGAACATCAAAACATATATTAGATGAGCTTTTAAAAAGTGGAAAAATAATAGTTAAAGATATTGATGTAAATGGAACAGAAAACTTAGTAAAAATTTTGGGTAACGATACTAAAGTTGTAACTATATTTTTACGTGTTCCAAAAGAAGAATTACATAGAAGGTTACTAGAAAGAAACCCAAATGTAGATTCTAAAGAAATAGAAACTAGACTAAATCGTTTGGAATATGAAGAATCTAAAATTGGAAGTTATGACTACGTTATAAAGAATAATGATCTTGAAAAAACAATACAAATAATTACAACAATTATAAAATATGAAAGTAATTTAGAAAATCCAGAATTTTAAAAAATAGGAACAAGAGAAGTAAGCATTCTTTTGTTCTTTTTTGTTGTGTTTATAAAACTGATATATAAA
>CALXBZ010000092.1 GCA_944386665.1 uncultured Clostridia bacterium | reverse complement strand
TGGTTTGCAACCTTATATCCTCTATTTTTTAATAATCTTCCTAATGATGCTGCTGTTATTCCTTTTCCTAGTCCAGACACTACTCCTCCAGTTACAAATATATATTTTGTATTCATCGCTTCCTCCTTTTACATATAGTATATTTTATATTTTATTACTTATTCCATTTAAAACTATTTACTACTTCTTTTGCATATTCCTCTAATTCATCCCATTTTTCTTCATCATCAGTATATGCAATTGCTGTTACATATGCCATCTTTCCATCTTTGTATATATAATAATCAATTTCTGCAATGTCTTCGTCTTTTATTACTAATTTTATTGCATCATACTGTTGTTTTGTAGTAAATAGTTCAACATCATATGCTGTATATTTCGGATTTGAATTAATGTATAACTCTAGTGTTGATTTGATATCATTTATAGAGGAAATTCCTTCTCTAGGCATTTTATCATAAATTACGCCTATTGTGGCTGGATATTTTGCATCTTGTATTGTATTTTGTTCTGATTCTTCTGTAGCTAAATCTTTATAATATACCCAGCCATATTCGTCAGAATACTCATTATATGCAATCCAACTTATATCTATATTAAAGCTTACATCGTCATTATATATTTTTTTTGTTGTATTTCCAATTATACTACCAGCAACAAATATTATAATAGCTGATATAATTGTTGCTATACATGTTCCACTTATTATTCTTGTAGCTAAATCGTGTGAATTAATATTATTTTCGTCATTTACGCTATAATAGTATTTTCCTCTGTATTTTTTTATTATTTTTAGACGGTTTAAGTATTTAAAATATTCTTCCTTTGTATCTTCTTTAATATCTGTTAAAATTTCTTCTTTTGTTATAGTCTTTTCTTTTTCTGTTGCATTATATTTCTCAAATACTGGTTTTAAAAGTTTTATTGCATCTTGTTTTAAATCTTGCCTTTCTCTAGTATCTGATGAAAATAAATTAAAATTAGAAGTCTTTAATAATATTTTTTTATTTACTATGCAAGAGACAATATATACACCCAAAGTAGAAAATGATAATGAAATTAAGCAGTCTTGTATAATGCTAGCTAATAATCTATCACTTTTATATATATTTTGTATCGCTCCCATTGTAACTGATAAATTAGATTTTATTAGCAAAGTTATTGGAATAACAATTAATGTTGTTATTAATACATTAATAATAGTAAATATTAATAATATAATTGCTAATTTTTTATCTATTTTTCCTCTAAATAATTTATATCCATAAAATTCAAAAAATGGAATTAATACTGTTAATATTAGCAAATACAACCAAGTAGTCTGTATGTATACAAAAATTAAGGATATTGCTAAAATTAGTCCTCCTATTATTGAACCTATTATACCAAGAATATAATTTACTTTTTTTAACTTTTTTTCTTCCATAATTATTTCCTTCCTCGCTAAAAATATCAATAAATCTGAAAGTTGACGTACTTTCAGATTATTGTTTCTTTTTTCAACTTATATTTAATACTATAACACAATAATAATAAAACTTTCAATAATTATTTAATAACATTGTTAGATTTTACAAACTTTCTAAGTAAGAAATCTTTTTCCCCTTTATTTTTGCATATTCAATTTCAGATTTTGTACTTTCTCCAATGTATCCTCCAAGATTGATTACATAAATTTCATCTGACATATCTATTTTTTGCCTATGCATTTCATCTAACATTTTTCTTGTTTCTAAATTTGTGGCAACATTACTATTATTGAAAAAATTAGGTGTAAGAATAATGTTTCCATTTAATGTAAGTTTTTCTTTAAAAGAGTATATCATAAAAAAAGAAATTACTCTATATTTTTATATAAAGTAATTACATGTTACAAATTTTTATAACTTTTATTGTTTTTTTATTTTAGGTTTAGCTATCAAAGAAGCTATATATCCAAAGAATATTGCTGCTGCAATTCCCCCTGCATTTGCTTTTACTCCTCCAATAAATGCTCCTAACAATCCCATTTCTTTTACAGATTCTATAGCTCCTTTTGATAAATTTGCTCCAAAACCTGTAAGTGGTACTGTTGCTCCTGTTCCAGCAAAATCTATTAAATATTTATATATTCCTAAGCCTCCTAGTATAGCTCCTACAGTAACAAACATTACTAATATTCTAGCTGGTGTTAATTTTGTTTTATCTAGCAAAATTTGTCCTATTACGCAAATTGAGCCTCCTGTTATAAAACAACGCAATAATTGTAGCCAATCTATACTTTGTATAAATTCCATTATACAGTTCATTCCTTTCTTGCCTTGATAAAAGACATATATATAATCATAAAAATAAAGTTAGCTTTAAATTAGTTTTTCCTTTTATATTTCTATAGATATAGCGTGTGCTATTCCTGGAATAGATTCTCCTTGTTGTGCACTTGTTGAATTCATTAAAGCTCCAGTTGCCATTAGTAATAGTTTCTTAATCTTTTTTTCTTGTAACTGTTTAAAAAAGTAACCAGAAAATACTGTTGCTATGCAAGCACACCCGCTTCCTCCTGAATGTGTATCTTGTTTTTCCTTGTCAAATATTATAACTCCACAATCATTATAATTAGCATTTATATTATATCCTTTGCTTTTAGACATTTCCGCTAAAATCGATTTTCCTATATGTCCTAAATCTCCTGTTATTATTGCATCATAATAGCTAGGTTTTCTTCCAGTGTCTTGAAAATGTACCATTAATGTATCTAGTGCTGCTGGTGCCATAGCGGCTCCCATATTGTTGGAATCTTTTATTCCCATATCCACTATTTTTCCAGGTGTAATGTTTGTTATATGTGGTCCTTCACCCGTACTTGATAAAATTGCTGCTCCTGCTCCTGTTACTGTCCATTGTGCTGTTGGTGGTCTTTGAGTTCCTAGTTCTAATGGAAATCTAAATTGTTTTTCTGCACTGCAAAAATGGCTAGATGTAGCGCATACTACGTTCTTTGCAGCATTTCCATCCAAAAATACAGATCCTAAGCACATACTTTCCACAAAAGTTGAACATGCCCCAAATACTCCAAACAGCGGAACATTGGTATCTCTTAGTCCAAAATTTGACGATATACATTGATTTAATAAATCTCCTGCAAAGCAATAGTCTATATCTGCATTTGTTAATTTTGATTTTGAAATAGCTAAATTGACTGCTTCTCTAATTATTTTACTTTCTGCTTTTTCCCAAGATTTTTCTCCCCAAAATTCATCTTCTAAACATTTATCAAAATATTTTGCCATTGGTCCATCAGCTTCCTTTGGACCAACTATTGAAGCCGTTTGTAAAATGGTTGGTGGATTATCAAAACATATTGTTTGTTTACCTATTCTGCGCATAATTTTTCTCCTTTCTTTTTAACTAAACATCGCAGTTAAAATTCCAATTATTACTGATGTAGAAATTCCGTATACCAAAACAGGTCCTGCAACAGTAAACATTTTTCCTCCCACTCCCATAACATATCCTTCAGATTTGTATTCAATAGCAGGAGATACTATTGAATTAGCAAATCCAGTAATTGGCACTAATGAACCAGCACCTGCAAATTTTCCTATTCTATTAAATATGTTTAAACTAGTTAAAATTGCAGATATTATAATTAATGAAATTGATACAACTGTTGAAGCTGATGTGTTATCCATACCTTTATATAAACAAAAATTCATTATAATTTGACCTATTGAACAAATTAATCCTCCAACCCAGAATGCATTAAAGCAATTTTTTAGTATTGGTGAGTTTGGAGATTTTTTCTCTACGTATTTATTATACTCTTTTTGTGTATTTACCTCTTCCATTGCAA
>CALXBZ010000091.1 GCA_944386665.1 uncultured Clostridia bacterium | reverse complement strand
CCTAATTGTTTTGCAGTCATAGGTACTTTTATTTCATATGAATCAAATGCTTGAACTTTGTCTTTGTATGAAATAAGGAGTTGGTTGCTTGCAAGCCTTTTCTTTATCATTGGAACTGGTTTTGTATTATCTGTAGGTTGCCATTTACATTCTACTCCTCTTGAATTAAGTAAGTATTTACCCATTTTCTCAAGGCAATATATTCTGTATATTCCTTTTCCATCTTCAGAATTAAAATAGTATCTTGTTAATATTTTTGTTTTTACTAGTTGTTCTAATTTATTATTTAGCTTATCTTGCGATTTTATATCAAAATTTTCTTTTTCTAGTAATTTAAATAATTGTCTTGATGTAATAAATTCAAATTTATTAACTAGTTCCATTATTCTAAAATGTAAGTCATTTATATGACCAACATTAATCTTTTGTATTATTTGATTCATTGAAACATATCCATCTTTTCCGTCAAATACTTTAATTTCTCCTTCTCTTATCGCAAATGGAGATGTTGTTGTTTTAATTTCTGAATCTTCTACCATTCTACTTCCTCCTTATATAGTATCTCTATAATATTTATTTAATTATTAATTTAATTTTCTTTTTATCTCTTACAATTTTTTTAACATAGACATCTACAGTTTGTCCATATTCAATTCCTTCTTTATATTCGGCCATTCCTATTAAGTTTGGTTTTATTTCTATAAAAATTCCTCTTTTGTTTTTTTCTGTTTCACGTACAATTCCCTGCACAATCGATTTTTCTTGAATGTCTTGCACATTTTCTTCCCAAGTTCCTAATGTTTCTTTATATGAAAAATAAACTCTATTTTGCTCATCTATATCTTTTACTATTACATCTATTTTCTGTCCAATGCTTAATCTTTCTGCCGGTGTTTTTATTCTTGCAACAGAAATATCTTCAATATAGAGCAACCCGTCAATTCCATTATCTGTTCTTATAAAAGCTCCATATTTCTGTATATTTTTTACTGTTCCTTTTACTCTCTCACCTTTATTAATTGGTATTAATCTGCAAATATTTTTAAATTTATTTATCTGTTCCATATTCAACATTCCTTTTCTTTTGTACATCTATATTTTTCCACACTTTGTGTTATTTGTCAAGTTATTGTTCTTAGTTTGTCGTTTCTCTATATATGGCCAATTATTAATTTATTATTTTAATAAATTACTCACTTCAGTATCTGTTAAGTATCTCCATTGTCCTATTTTTAAGTTTTTTACATCTAAATTTGCAATTTTTCTTCTGTGAAGCGCTAGAACTTTCTTTCCTATTGCTTCACACATTTTTCTTACTTCTCTATTCTTTCCTTCATGAATTGTTATTTGTACTCTTGAAAAGTTTTTTTCTTCGTCGGTTTTTAGTATTTTTACTTTTGCTTTTCCAGATATATAATCTTCTATTTCTACTCCATTTTCTAGCTTTTGCACATCTTCTTGTTTAATAATTCCCTTTACTGTTACTGTATATGTTTTTTCTACTTCGTTTTTAGGATGAGTTATTTTATTTATAAATTCTCCATCGTTTGTTAATATTAATGCTCCTGAAGTATACATATCTAGCCTTCCAACAGGCAATACCTTTTCTTTTATTTTAACTAAATCTAATACAGTTGGTCTATCAAATTGATCTTTTACAGTAGTAACATATCCAATAGGTTTATTTAACAGTATATATACATGCTTTTCTACTTTCTCTACTTTTTTCCCATCAAATTCTATAATGTCTTTTTCTGAATTTATTTTAATACCTAATTTTGTTACCACTTGCCCATTTACTTTTACTCTTCCTGATAAAATATATTCTTCACATTTTCTTCTAGCAGCAATTCCGTTATTAGCTAAATATTTTTGCAATCTTTCTTCCATATTCTACCTCAATCCACTAATCCTTCAATTTACTTTTTATTATTATTTTCTAATCGTTGCAGAACATCTTCAAAATAATTTGGAATTGGTGCTTCCAATTTTAGTTCTTCTCCAGTAATTGGATGTTTAAATTCTAAATATCTTGCATGGAGCATTTGTCCTTCTACTCCAAATTCATTTTTTCCATTTGAATAGACACTATCTCCCACTACAGGATGTCCAATATATGACATATGAACTCTTATTTGATGTGTTCTTCCTGTATCAATTTTTAGTTCTAGCAAAGTATAGTTATTATATCTTTTTAATACTTTAAAATGTGTTATTGCATTTTTTCCCTTTGCATCAACAGCCATTTTTTTCCTATCTTTTGAGCTTCTTCCAATAGGTAAATCTATAGTAGCTTCGTTTTCTGATATTACTCCTTTTACAAGAGCTATATATTTTTTTGTAACTTGTCTATCTTGAATTTGCTTACTCATTTTTATATGGGCTTCGTCATTTTTTGCTACAATTAATAATCCTGATGTATCTTTATCAAGTCTATGTACTATTCCTGGTCTGATTTCTCCACCTATTCCAGATAAACTATCTTTACACATAGCAAGTATTGCATTGACCAATGTGCCATCCGGATTTCCATTAGCAGGATGAACTACCATTCCTTTAGGTTTATTTACTACTATAATGTCATTATCTTCATATATTACTGGTACAGGTATATTCTGGGCTTCTAGCTCAATTTCATGAGCCTCTGGAATATCTATACTTATGCAGTCACCTTTCTCTGGCTTATATGAAGATTTTTGCTTTTTACCATTTACTAATATTTTTTCTTCATCTATCAATCTTTTTACTGTTGTTCTAGATAATTCTTTTATTTTATCTACTATGTATGTGTCTAACCTCTTCTTTAGATTATTATCTTCTACAACTATTTTTTCCAAATTATGCTCCTTTATTTTATTTATTTCTTTCATATATTATAAATTTTTCATCTGAATATAGTTCAGTATAATTATCATCTTTTGACAATAACATTTTTAATTTAGAATTTCTATACAAAATAACATGTGTAATATCATATTTTTCAAAAGTATTTTCATAATATCTAGATATATTTGATGTGCCTATATAATCTGAGAATATATCTTGCCCTTCGTAGTTTCCGTCTTCACCTCTTTTTCCATTAAACTCTGGTGCATATAAATCTGCTCTTGAGTCTATAAAAACTGGAATTCCTTGGAATAATAGATAACTTCCGTAGTTGTATTCATTAAACAATCTTATTGAATTTAAATCCAAGTTTTCTTTTATGTATTGGGCAGCTTCCACTGGATACGATGAAGGATTTATAAATTTATCGTTTAATTTAGGTTTTATTTCTATAACAGATATAAGCACTATTAATAGAATTGTTGCAACGGTTCCAAGTGATGAAACCATTATATTTTCTAATTCTTTTAACCCTTTAGAATCATATTTTGTAAATAAGTCAGTTATTAGTTTAGCAACTACTGCACTTCCGAACAATAAAAGCATTGATTCTTGTCGCCTAGACATAAACATTAGCAAAGTTAATCCTGCAAGCATAAATAAGTCTTTTAATCTTATTTTTGTATCTGTAAATATTAATAATGCCAAAAGTGCTGTTAATACAATTAATATTTCTTTATTATTAATTAGTGTTAAAGGAAGATGTTCACTAATGCTTTGTGTTGTATTTCCCTTCATTGTTTTATACAAATACGTATAAGGTGCGTCGCCTATTGGCGTTAGAAGTCCTGTAAATGCACATAATATCATAATAAGTATAAGCCATTTTGTTGCCTTATTTTTTTGATATCTTATTTTATATGGTTCTTTTCTTTTTTCTTCTCTATTTTTTAAGAATTTAGTATGTTTTTCGTTATGTTTTTCGTTTAAAGCAATTATCTTATTTATTTTTTCATTACATAAATTTTTATCT
>CALXBZ010000090.1 GCA_944386665.1 uncultured Clostridia bacterium | reverse complement strand
AAAATATGTTGAAAAAATAATTTAAATTATGCTATTATTATAATAGTATAAATATATAAAAAAAAAAAAAATTAAATTATAAAAAGTTAAGACAAATGAGAAAGGAAAACTAGAAGTAATGTGGAAAGGTAACTTATGGAAGGCTTTATTAACACATAAAATAACAAGTACTATATTTGGACCTACTTTAGGAGCTTTTTTTATTACTGTAACTATAACGTGTACAACAGCTATTGCATTACATTTCATTACTATTACAGATGGAACTGTTCAAGAAGGTGATAAATCCAATGTACCATATGTTACTGAAGAAAATATGAAAAATGCAAGTATTTCTAATGAGGGAAAAGTTAATACAGAATATAATGCACAAGAAATATGGGATGGGTTAATCCAAAATAATAGTAGGATTAGTCAATATTTAGATGGACCAAGTGAACTTAAAAAATTAATGAATGCAGAGCTAGTTACTAAATATTTAGACACAAGACCAAACCCAGATGGACCAATAGATTGGGACAGTATAAATTCTGATCCAAACTCTACAGAAGTACAAGGTATTGTAAAACTCAAGAGAGCAATGGAAAATGATAAGGTAGAAACAATGGTATATAGTGATATGGGAACATTACAAGGATATATTGACCTATATAACAGCACCGGTTCAGATGAAGCAAAAGAAGCTGCATTAACGCACTTTTCAATAGGAGAAGGAAATAACGCAATAATTGCAATATGGGAAAAAACAGAAGACATCCTTGAGTCAGATGATCCAGACGTAATCACCTATGATATACATACATACAATATGACAACAACTACTATAGATTATCAGAGTATGGTAAAAGGATATACAATGCCATTTGAATTTCTTTGGTCACTAGTATTAGTTGGACAAGAGAAAGAGTTTGCATTGGATTTAGCGGATTTAGTATATAATAGTGAAATAGAAATTGCCATATTGGACAGTGTAAGAACTAATACTAATATAGAAACAGAAACATATACGAAGAAAACTAAAGTGCACACACACAATGTAAGCATTTCTATAGAAACAGAGCCAATAAATAAGAATCAAACAACAGAGACAAGTAAATACTATAGTGTTACGAATATAGATGCAGGATCAAATACAGCGACAAATAATTATACCACAGTTCACACAGTAATAACAGAAACAAATACTATAAATGCAATTGTAAGCTATGCAGACATATGGGCATTAAAATATTCGAATCAGTTTTCTGTTTCTACACCTGAGCCAGAAGAGACTGAAAGTAATAAAGAGAAACCGGATAGACCATTTCCAGATACGCCGGATAAAAGTGATTCTATAGATGCTATGGGATTAGCTGCTAAAAAAGCAAGTTCATTAGCTAGTGGATATAAAAAACCAAATGTAACAGTATCGGCTAGTGTAACAAGCCTAACGAGTGATTACTTTTTTGCAAAAGAAAATATAAAGATTAATATAAGAAACATTGTAGAGGACACAAACAATTTACCCGGTCCTGGATTTGTAAAAGAAAAGGTTGATAGTAATTCTATTGAGCCGAACTTCGTAACACTATTTATTGATGATGCAAATAGAAAAAGCTCATTAAATATAAATAGTGCAACTGAATGGCTATTTGAATTATTAGCACAACACGAAGAAACATCAGACATGATGGATTTAGTAAAATATTTGTTGGGCAAAGCAACAAGTAAAGACTATGGAGTTGAGTCATTCGATTATCAATTGTTTGGACTAGACGAATTTAAATTAATTGGAGGAGATTCTAATAGTTTTAATGACGAATTGTTTGGAAAATTTTTACTTAGTACATCTGGAATAGAAGGAGTACAAGGTAAAATATTTGACTACTTATTAGCAAGAGGAGTGCCTGCTGCAGGGATTGCAGCAATTTTAGGAAATTTACAAGAAGACGTAGATTATGGTGCAATGTCATGGGAAAAAATATATGAAAATATTGATGAGAAATGGCAAGATATGAAAAGAGATAATCCAGAAGTAATAGACGCATTAATGAATGCTAAAGAAGAAGATATAGAATATGCTGTATGGAAATATCTTCAGTCTCAAGGTGGTATAATAGGTAATAATTTTGACGAATGTAAAGAAGAAATTAAGCAACAAGTAGAAAATGCACAAAAATGGTATAATGAATATGTACAGAATAATCCATATAAAGCAATTGAAAATGCTCTAAATATTTTAAATTTTGCACAATCAACAGCAGAAGAAATGATAGAAAAAGATGTATCGTATTCACGAAACGGATTAGAATATAATAGTGCTAAGAAAAATGCGGACTATGACATCATGAAAGTACAGGATTGTGGAGGATTTGTTGCATCTGTTTTATATAACTCAGGAGCTGTGTCTTTGGAAGAATGGGGATATATAGAAGAAAAACATAAACCATTCCATGATCCAGATGGGTTGGTAACAACATTAACAGAGTTCTTAGATTGGGACAGAGTTTCACTAGACAATATTATGCCAGGGGATATAGTAACTAATGGTGGACATGTGGTTATATATGCAGGAAATGATACTTATTGGGATGTATATGCAGGAACTAGAGATACTGATGAAGCTAAAGTTACTACCGGATTTTCACAATTTATTAGAGATGCGGTCAAACCAGAATTCGTACGAATTGCAAGACAACCAAAAAAATAGTATATGTAACATGTGCAAATAAAAAAATTAATAAAAAATTAGCAGTTGGATTAATTTCCAACTGCTATTATTTTATTATGAGGATTATAAGTATCTCTAGAAAGGCATTCAGAAGATACTAATGTACCATTGGAATCATACAAATACTTATATGCCACTGTTTTGCAACCATTAGAGCCATTTTGTATAACTTTAGATTGTCCGATTTCAAGAGAAGAGTCTTTTTGGTAAATAGTTTTATATGGAACACTAGCAAGATATTTAGAATCTAAGACTACTTTATAATCAGTATCTTTTTTTAGCCCATATATGTAAATTTTCAAAATTTTACCAGAAGTATCTGTTATTATGCGTATAGGGTAATCCCTATTATTTTTAAATTTAAAATCTGGTCCACCCCAGGAAACAGTAGCATCTAATCCTGGTTTTACATATGAAGGTTCAAATCCATGATTAGTTCTTTCTACTATCTCTAAGTTTGAATATAAAACTGCATTATATAAAGTAGACGAAACTTGGCAAATTCCGCCACCAACTTCTTGGACTACTTTGCCACCTGAATATGCAGTTGCTTCTTTAAATCCAGCAGATTTAGTTCGCTCACCAACCGTTTGATTGAAAGAGAATATCTCTCCGGGCATTAATACTATTCCATCAATCTTTTGAGCGGCTAAAGCAACATTAGTAGATCTATAAGAACCGCTTGTTTTATATGATGTAGAAAAACTTGAAAGTTTATCAGGAAAAGCTTCATCGCCAATTTGATTTGTTGTTACATTTGGATACAAAACTTTTAAAGGAATAGTGTATTCCTCTTGATAAGTGGCAATCATATTTTTAGCTTCATCTATAGATATTGCAAAGTCAATTCCATTCGATGAAGGGTATACAACATATGGATCTGTTTTGTAATAAGCATCTACAGGTACTTTATAAACATTTTTATAAATATCATCTATGTCTATTCCATCTGCTTTTACAATTGTAGTAGGAATTTCCATAGTAGGTTCAGTATTAGATAAATCATTTAATAAAGTTTGTATTTTAGCTTTAAAAGCAGTAACGTCTACCATAGTGCCATCTCTACCTGGGGTAATTATTAAATTGGTATCATCATTTATGTAATAATCTGAATTTACTACTTTATCAGGTAACAGATTATTCAATTCTCCAATAATAGAAGCTAATAAAGCGTCATCATATTTGACATCAACT
>CALXBZ010000089.1 GCA_944386665.1 uncultured Clostridia bacterium | reverse complement strand
TTTTTACTAGCTGCTAAATCTCCTAATGTTAACATTCCTATAATTTTATTATTTTCTACAACAGGTATTCTTCGTACTTGGTTTTTTGCCATTATTTCTTCTGCTTCTTCTATGTCACTATTACAGTCACATGAATATGGCTTGCATGTCATTATTTCACTTACAGGCGTTTTGCAAGTATCTTTGTCACAAGCAACAGCTCTTAAAATAATATCTCTATCAGTAACAATTCCTACTAAATTGTTACTTTCATCACAAACTGGTGTACAACCAATGTGGCAATTGCACATCATCTTTGCGCAATCTTTAACACTTGTGTCTGGCTTTACACTATTAACATGATTAGTCATGCAATCTTTAACTTTCATTTATATGCCCACCTTTCCAAAAAAATTAACATTATTAGTATGCTCATAAAAAAATGTAATATGCAAGAATAAAAAACTTTTCATATTCTATTATATGAAAAGTTTTCTATTTTAAAAATTTTTTATAGATTATTTACAAATTGTTTAAATGCTTTACCACGTTCCTCAAAATTTTTAAATGCATCAAAACTTGCACTTGCTGGTGACAATAGTACAATATCACCTTTATGAGCTTTTTTCTTTGCTGTTTTAACTGCTTCTTGTAAATCAGAACAATGAATTATTTGCAAATTTTTGTTTGCACTATTTAATAGTGCTTTCCTTGTAGCATTTTCTATTTTTTCAGAAGTAGGGCCTGTTAATATTAATATTCCTACCTTATTTACAATTACTTCACCTATTTCTTTATAATCTAAGCCTTTATCAGAGCCTCCAGCAAGAAGAATTATATTTTCATCAAATGCATTCAATCCTGCAATTGTACTTGCCGGACTAGTTCCTATAGAGTCGTTATAATACTTAACTCCATCTATTTCACGAACAAATTCCAGTCTATGTTCTACACCATTAAAATTCTTTACTGCTTCTAATTGTGTTTTTTCATCTACTAATGTTTCTGTAGCAGCAAGTGCCGCACATATGTTTTCGTAGTTATGAATACCTTTTAATTTAATTTCCGATTTGTTTAACAGGTCCTTACATTTTCCATTCATGCAATGCTTAATCATATTATCTTCTTTATCATAAACATAACCATCTTTTAATTGTTTTTGACTGCTAAAGAATATAACTTTTCCTTTTACATCTTTAGCAAAATTTCTTGTAATATCATTATCTTTGTTTAATATAACTATTCCATTTTTGTCTTGATGTTTGAATATGACTTTTTTTGCATCTTGATATTCTTCGTATGATTTATGAATATTTAAATGGTCTGGAAACATATTTGTAACTACAGATATCTCTGGGCTTATTTCCATTCCCATTAGTTGAAAGCTACTTAACTCTAAAATAACTAAGTCATTTGGTTGCATTTCTTTAATTTTTGTAAATAGTGGTTTACCAATATTTCCACCTAAAAAGCACTTAATCCCTGCTTTTTTTGCAATTTCGTAAATAATTGATGATGTTGTTGTCTTTCCTTCTGTCCCAGTTATTCCTATCACTTTGCAAGGTGCTAATTTTAAAACCATTTCAATTTCTGTAGTTAATATAGCACCCCTTGAGACTTCATCTACAAATGCAGGAGTTGTAGGTAATATACTTGGTGATCTAAATATTAAATCAAATCCATGCAATTTAGACAGGTTATCCGGTCCTATTTCAGTCTCGTATCCATATTTATTCATTTTATTCATTATTTCATCTGAAAGAATTTTATTATCAAAAACGGTAACTTTTGCATTTTTGTCACTAAAATATTCCAGAAGTGGTATGTTGCTTACTCCCATACCTATAATAGCAATTTTTTTATCGTTTAAGAACTTATTAAATTCCTCTAATTTTGTATTAATAAACTCCATTTTATTTCCTCCTATTTTATTTAGGTTATTTTGATAAAGCTATGTATCTATAAACTCTTTTAGCTGATTCTTCTGCTGTCTTACAATCAGTTACATCAACATCAATTGTTATAGAATATCTTTTATAAAATCCTGATTCTTCTTGTAGATTGTCTCTTTCTATTATATGTTCCTTTAGTTTTTCTTTTTGAGCAGGACTTCCCTCATATTGTTTTAATTTTCTATTTACTCTTTCTTCTAAATCTGCTGTTATAAAGAAATGATAATCTAGTTGAGGGTATATTCTCATTAAGTCTCTACCAGATATTATTAGATTATATTGCTGTTTATATGCATCTATTAATTTTTTGCCAAAAGCGTAAAATCTTGAATTATCAGCTCCTTTTGCAATTTTTGAAACAGCAAGTGATGTTGAATCTGATTGGAGATTTTCTTCGTTTATCTCTACCCCTTCAACATATACAACACTTTCTCTATTCTCTATTTTTATTTCTACTTTTAAAATGTCCATTAATTGCTTTATATCTAATTGTTTATTTTGTGATGAATTAGATATAATTTCTTCTATATTAACTCCTGATTGCATTAATGCACATATAATTCCTCTATATAAATTACCCCCATGCAAGATTATACTATTTGGTATCATGTTTAGTAATTCTCTGCAAAGAGAAGTTTTTCCAGCTCCAACCAATCCTTCTATTCCTATTGTTATATTATTTCCCATATTATTCTACCTTTCTTACATCTTTTTTTGAATTATACTATTATATTATGCATAAGTCAATTTTTTGTATAGTTCTCATTGATTTTGTACATACTACTTATAACAAGATTGGAGGTGCAACTTATATGTCAAAAAGTAAAGATGTAAAAAATGATAAGAAAAATAATACTAAAGGAACTAAAAATAGCAATCCAAAGCAAGATACTAATACAATGGAAGGTAAATAGCACTTAAAAGAAGCGGATAATTAAAACCGCTTCCTTTATTTTTTACTTTCTATTTTATAAAATGATATTGCTATCTTTTTTCTAAATATTTTTTTAAAAATTTTCCTGTGTAACTTTGTTCATTTTTTATTATGTGTTCTGGTGTACCTAGTGCAATTACTTGTCCACCTTTATCTCCACCTTCTGGTCCTAAATCTATTATGTGGTCGCAAGTTTTTATTAAATCTAAATTGTGTTCTATTACAATTATTGTATTTCCAGTATCTACAAGTCTTTGCAATATATCAACCAATCTATGAACATCTGCTATATGAAGTCCTGTAGTTGGCTCATCTAGTATATATAAAGTCTTACCAGTTGCTTTTTTAGAAAGTTCTGTTGCAAGTTTTACACGTTGTGCTTCTCCACCAGATAATGTTGTAGATGGCTGTCCTAGTTTTATATAGCCAAGTCCTACATCATATAATGTTTGAATTTTATTTTTAATTCTTGGTATTTTATCAAAAAATGTTAAAGCTTCTTCTACTGTCATATCTAGTACTTCTGCTATTGATTTACCTTTGTATTTTACTTCAAGGGTTTCTTTATTATAACGTTTTCCATGGCAAACTTCACATGGCACATATATATCTGATAAGAAATGCATTTCTATTTTTAGAACGCCATCTCCGTTACAAGCCTCACATCTTCCGCCTGTTACATTAAAACTAAATCTACCTTTATCATAGCCTCTCATTTTTGCTTCGTTTGTTTCTGCAAATATATCTCTAATCATATCAAAAACACCTGTATATGTTGCAGGATTTGAACGGGGTGTCCTTCCTATTGGTGATTGATCAATGTTTACTATTTTGTCTATGTTTTGTAGACCTTTAATCTCTTTACATTTTCCTGGTTTCTCATTTGATCCGTTTAAATCTCTTGCTATTGTTTTATATAATATTTCGTTAACTAATGTTGACTTACCAGATCCTGAAACACCTGTTACACAAATAAATTGACCTAAAGGAAATTTTACTGTAATATTTTTTAAATTATGTTCTGTTGCACCAATTACCTCTATAGCCTTTCCATTTGATTTTCTTC
>CALXBZ010000088.1 GCA_944386665.1 uncultured Clostridia bacterium | reverse complement strand
TACCGCTATTGGTCTTTTTCAAAGGTTTATTGTTTACTTTTCAATGTGCTCTTCATTCCTCACTTTTTATTATTGTGTGGAACGTTTTTTATTGTACCATCTTTCATTTTGTTTGTCAACATATTTTCAAAATATTTTTTAATATTTTTTTGCTTTATTTTTTGAGCAAAATAATAAATTAGTAATTAACTTGTTTTTCTTAAATTTGCCTATTTCTTACTAATTTATATTTAAAATATATAATCTTGCTTGGCACTTTAATCATAATACCATATGCTTATTATAAAGTCAACACATTTTTTAAAATTTTTTTAATATTTTTTGTGCCAAGCAACAATAAGTTGATACTGGGCTATTTCATTCTTTGTTTTACAACTTCATACATTACTATTCCAGCAGATACAGATGCATTTAGCGAGGTTATTTTTCCTTTCATCGGAATTTTTATTAAAAAGTCGCAATTTTCTTTTACTAGTCTGCTCATTCCAAAACCTTCGCTTCCAATTACTACTGCACAATTTCCTGTCATATCTTCATCGTAGTACATTTTATCTGTTTCCATATCAGTTCCATATATCCAAACATCGTTATCTTTTAAATATTGTATTGTTTCATTTAAATTGTTTACTCTTGCAATTTTCATGAAGTTAGTAGCTCCAGCAGAAGTTTTATTTACTGTGCTATTAACAGATGCACTACGTCTTTTAGGAATTATTATTCCATGAACTCCGGCCGTTTCTGCAGTTCTTATTATTGAGCCTAAATTATGTGGATCTTCAATTCCATCTAATATTAATATGAATGCTTTTTCGTTTTTAGTTTTTGCTTCATTTAATATATCGTCTACATCGCAATAATCAAAAGGTGGAACTAGTGCAATAACGCCTTGGCAGTTTTCGGTTTGTGCCATTTTGTTTATTTTTTCTTTTTCTATTTCAACTAATACAACTTTCTTCTCTTTTGCTTTTGCTATTATTTTTGTAATAGATCCATGCTTTTCTCCTTTGGAAACATATATTTTATTTATATCTTTACCAGACTCAAGTAATTCCATTACGGAATTTCTTCCTTCTATTTGGTCTTGATATTGAATGTTATCATTCATATTAATTCTTGTTCCTCCCGCTTCTTTATTTATATAGATATTTATAATTATTTTTCGTCATCTAGTTTTAATACAGACAAGAATGCTTCTTGTGGTATTTCTACATTTCCTATCTCACGCATTTTTTTCTTGCCACGTTTTTGCTTTTCTAATAATTTCTTCTTTCTTGTAACGTCTCCTCCATAACATTTTGCTAAAACGTCTTTTCTCATAGCAGATATTGTTTCTCTTGCTATTATTTTTCCTCCTATTGCCGCTTGTAGTGGTATTGAAAATAATTGTCTTGGTATTACTTCTTTTAGTTTTTCTATCATTTTTTTGCCTCTTTCATAGCTAGAATCTTTGTGAACTATAAATGATAGTGCGTCAACATTTTCTCCGTTTACCAAAATGTCTAGCTTTACTAAGGTTGATGGTTTATATTCTTTTAGTTCATAATCAAATGAAGCATATCCTTTTGTTTTTGATTTTAATTTATCAAAAAAGTCATATATTATTTCATTTAATGGAAGTTCATACACTAAGGTTACTCTTGTTGCATCTAAATATTTCATGTCTATATATATTCCACGCCTGTTCTGGCATATTTCCATGATGTTTCCAACGAATTCTTTTGGAGTTAATATTTCAGCTTCTACAAAAGGTTCTTCTATTCTTAATATTTCATCTGTTGGTGGCAGATCTGCTGGATTATATATTTCTACCATGCTTCCATCAGTCTTATAAACTTTGTATATTACTGATGGTGATGTTGTAATTAGACTTAAATCAAATTCTCTATCTAAACGTTCTTCTATAATTTCTAAGTGTAATAATCCTAAAAAGCCACATCTAAAACCAAATCCTAAAGCTGCGGAAGTTTCTGGTTCATATTCCAGTGCAGCGTCATTCAATTTTAGTTTTTCTAAAGCTACTTTTAAATTTTCGTAGTCGCTTCCGTCTACTGGGTAAAGTCCACAGTATACCATTGGATTTACTTTTTTATATCCAGGCAATGGTCCTTTTGCAGGATTTGTCTCGACAGTAATTGTATCTCCAACTCTTATATCTGATAGGCTTTTTATGCTTGCTGCAATATATCCAACTTCTCCAGCTTCTAGTTTATCTGCTGGCAAATATGAGCCTGGCTCAAAATATCCAACTTCTGTTACTGTAAAAGTTTTTCCAGAGGCCATTAACCTAATTTTATCTCCTACTTTCACAGTTCCATTTTTAATTCTTACATATGCAATGGCTCCTTGATAGTTGTCATATATTGAATCAAATATTAAAGCTTGTAACGGAGCATTCTCGTCCCCTGTTGGAGCAGGAATATCTGTTACTATTCTTTCTAAAACTTCATCTACATTTAATCCTGTTTTTGCTGATATACATGGAGCATCTTGAGCTGGAATTCCAATTATATCTTCAATTTCATTTTTTACTTCGTCCGGTCTTGCATTTGGCAAATCCACTTTATTTATTACTGGTAATATTTCCAGATTGTTATCTATTGCTAAATACACATTTGCTAAAGTTTGTGCTTCTACACCTTGACTTGCATCCACAACTAGAATAGCCCCATCGCATGCAGCTAAACTTCTTGATACTTCATAATTAAAATCAACATGTCCCGGAGTATCTATTAGATTAAATTCATAAGTATTTCCGTCTTTGGCTTTATATTTCATTTTAACCGCTTGTGACTTAATTGTAATTCCACGTTCTCTTTCTATATCCATGTTATCTAGAATTTGATCTTCCATTTCTCTTTTAGAAAGAACTCCTGTCATTTCAATTAACCTATCTGCCAAGGTAGATTTACCGTGGTCTATATGTGCAATTATGCTAAAGTTTCTAATATATTTTTTCTTGTCTTCCATTCAAATTCTCCTTTATTTATCAGAGTATATTATACTTTTGGAGTAGGAGTTTGTCAATGAAAATTAGGTTTTCTATTGCAAATTCTGTTATATTAATATACAATATGGCTAGATAAATTTATGGGAGAATTTGTATGTACGAGTTTATTTCACATTCAGAAAATGATACGATTAAATTTGCAGAGGATTTTGCTACTAAATTAAATAATCATTCTATAATTGTTTTATCAGGAGATTTAGGTTCTGGTAAAACTAAATTTACTGAAGGTCTTTTAAAACATTTTGGATTAGCAAACGAAATCTCTAGTCCTACTTTTACTATTGTAAATGAATATGACACGAAGAATTTTAAAATTTATCATTTTGATTTGTATAGATTGTCTGATATTGATGAATTTTATGCTATTGGTGGAGAAGAATATTTACAAAACGGTATTTGTATTTTTGAATGGGGCGAAATGATTGAAGAAATTCTTCCTACTAATTATATAAAAATCTCTTTTTCACGTGATACTGAAAATACTGATTTAAGAATACTAAGAATTGAGGAAATTAATAAATGAAAATATTAGCAGTTGATACTTCTTCTAAAAATTGTTCTATTTCAATTGCAGAAGTTGATGAAGATAATAATTTTAAAATAATAATTGCAGAAAATAACAATGATGAAAAAACTCATTCTCAAAAGCTTATGCCAATGATTGATGATATGTTAAAAAAAACAAACTTATCCTTAAATGATATAAATTTATTAGCTTGTTGCTTAGGTCCTGGTTCTTTTACAGGCATTCGAATTGGAATTGCAACAATTAAAGCATTTGCAGATGCAAAAAATATTCCAACAGTTGGAGTAACATCTCTTGAAAGCTTGGCTTATAATGAAAATACCAAAGGTTTTGTTTGTCCAATTATAGATTGTAAAAACAATAATGTTTATTCTTCATTATTTTTTTATGATAATAATACTTATTCTCAAATTGGAGATAATATTGCTGAAAATATAAATACAGCTTTAGATA
>CALXBZ010000087.1 GCA_944386665.1 uncultured Clostridia bacterium | reverse complement strand
AAGAATCTAAAATCGGAAGTTATGACTATGTTATAAAGAATAATGATTTTGAAAAAACAATACAAATAATTACAACAATTATAAAATATGAAAGTAATTTAGAAAATCCAGAATTTTAAAAATAGGAACAAGAGAATTAAACATTCTTTTGTTCTTTTTTGTTTGTGTTTAGAAAACTGATATATAAAGTTTTCAATTACATTTAACTATTGATTTTTGACAAGTTTTGAAATATAATTTGTCATATAATTTATGAGAGAGTAGGTAACAAAGTGATTGCAGAAATTATTATTAATAGCAATGTGAAAAAACTAAATAAAACATTTGACTATATAATTCCAAAAGAGTTAGAAAACAGCATTGCAGTTGGAAGCAGAGCTTTGGTACCTTTTGGAAACAAAAAGACATTAGAAGAAGGATTTGTTGTAGGAATAAAAGAAACTTCAGAATATATGTCTAAACTAAAAGAAATAGCAAAAGTTGAAAATAAAGTATATCTAAGTAAAGAAAAATTAGAATTGGCCACTTGGTTAGCACATAAGTGCTTTTGCAACGTATCAGATTGTATAAAACTTATGCTGCCACCGGGTACTACAACCAAAGTTTTATCAAATAGAATAAACGACAAAAAGCAGAACTTTGTATATTTAACTAAAGATGCAGAAGAAATTGAACAAGATATAAAAAATAGGAAAATAAAGTCGGACAAGCAAATTCGTGCACTTAGATTTTTGATAGATAATTTGAATAATGAAATTTTAAGCACGGAACTACAAATGTTTGCAGATGTTACAAATGCTGTAATAAAGACTTTAGAAAAAAATGGATACATAGAAATATTAGAAAAAGAAGTGGAAAGAAATCCATTTTTACATAAAACTATAGAAAAAAGCAAGAATTTAGTTTTAACGGAAGAACAGCAAGATGCATTTGAACAAATAAATGCATCATTACAATTTAATGAGTATGAAGAATTTTTGTTATTTGGAGTTACAGGATCTGGTAAAACTGAAATTTATATACAATTAATAGAAGAAGCATTAAAACTTGGGAAAGATAGTATAATGCTGGTTCCAGAAATATCTCTTACACCACAAACAGTCAACAGATTTTTAAGTAGGTTTGGAGAAGAGAAAATAGCAGTTTTACATAGCCAATTATCTATAGGCGAAAGATTTGATCAGTGGAAGAAAATTGAGCGTGGAACCGCCAAAATTGTAATAGGAGCAAGGTCTGCAATATTTGCACCAGTTCAAAATCTTGGCCTTATAATAATCGATGAAGAACACGATGACTCATATAAATCTGAGATGAGCCCAAGGTATAATGCAAAAGAAATTGCTAGCTACTTGGGAGAAAAGCACAATGTTCCTGTAGTTTTAGGAAGTGCAACACCGGATATGAACACATACTATAAAGCGTTGAATAAAGAAGTTAGATTACTAGAACTAACAAAAAGAGCAAATAACGCAAGTCTTCCAGAAGTAGAAATTGTGGATTTAAGAAATGAACTTGCAAATGGAAATAAAACAATGATAAGTTTGAATTTGCAAAAAGCAATAAAAGAAAATTTACAGAACAAAAAACAAACAATATTATTTCTAAATAGAAGAGGCTTTGCAACTTTCATAATGTGTAGAGATTGTGGATACACAGCAAAATGTAAAAATTGTGATATAACGCTTACATACCATTTAAAACAAAATAAATTAAAATGCCATTATTGTGGGTATGAAACAAATGCATTGACTATTTGCCCTGAATGCAAAAGTAAAAACATTAGATACTTTGGTACAGGAACGCAAAAACTAGAAGAACAAATAAAACAGTTATTTCCAGAGGCTTCAACAATTAGAATGGACGTAGATACTGTAACTAAGAAAAATTCACACGAAGATATCTTAAATAGTTTTAAAAATGATGGAATAGACATTTTAATTGGAACACAAATGGTAGTAAAAGGACATGATTTTCCAAATGTAACTCTAGTTGGTGTAATAGCAGCAGATAGTAGCTTAAACATAGACGATTACAGAGCTCATGAAAGAACTTTTCAAACCTTAACGCAAGTAGAAGGACGAGCTGGAAGAGGACAAGATAAAGGAAAAGTTATAGTACAAACCTACAACCCAGATACATTTTGTATACAATATGCTCAAAAACATGACTATAAATTGTTTTTTGACACAGAAATACATCTTAGAAAGCAGTTGAGATATCCGCCTTTTTGTGATATAATATTAATTGGTATTTCAAGTAAATCATATGAAGAATTAGAAAAAATTTCAAAAAATATATATAAAGACTTAAAAAACAAAATAAAAACAGAAAAATTGCAAATACTATTGTACAATCCGGTACCGTTTCCGATAGATAAAATAAAAAACAAATACAGATGGAGAATAATAGTAAAATGCAAAATAGAAGAAAAAATAATAAATGCAATTAGTAGTACAGTAATAGGGATAGACAAACAAATCAAAAACAGCAAAAACGACACAAGAATAGTTGTAGACGTAAATCCAGTAAATATGATGTGATTGGGGACAGTCCCCAAACGTACAAACTGTCCCTAAGTGAACATAGAAAGGAGCAGAAAATGGCAATAAGAGAGATAAGATTGTCAAAAGATGAAATCTTAAGAAAAGTAGCAAGAGAAGTAGAGGAAGTAGATGATAGAATAAAAGAATTATTGCAAGACATGTTAGAAACCATGCATAAATATAATGGTGTAGGTTTAGCAGGTCCTCAAGTAGGAATATTGAAAAGAGTAATTGTAATAGATTTATATGATGGAAATAAGCCATTATTATTGGTAAATCCTAAAATAATAAAGTCTAAAGGGGAACAAGAAGTAGACGAAGGTTGTTTAAGTTTTCCTAATGAATATGCTAAAGTAATAAGACCAAAAGAAGTTGTAGTAGAAGCATTAAATGAAGAAGGAAAAAAAGTAAAAATAGTTGGAAAAGATTTACTTGCACAAGCCTTATCACACGAAATAGACCATTTAAATGGTGTTCTATTTGTAGATAACATGATTCCGGGGACGCTAGAATATGTGACTCCAGAAAAAGAATAAAATAAAGAGCCAAATCAAGCATACTTATGGCGATGAAAGGAAATTAATATGAGAATTTTATTTATGGGAACACCAGATTTTGCATTAGAATCCTTAAAAGCATTGTATGAAGCAAAATATGAAATTATTGGTGTAGTAACAAATATAGATAAACCAAAAGGAAGAGGAATGAAACTTGTTGCTTCACCTGTTAAAGAATTTGCACTTGAAAAAAAATTAAAAATTTTTCAACCTCAAAGAATAAAAAATAATGTTGACTTCATAGAAGAAATAGAAAAATTAGAACCAGATTTAATTTGTGTTGTAGCCTATGGAAAAATACTTCCACAAGAATTGTTAGATATTCCTAAAAATGGCTGTGTAAATGTCCATGGTTCACTTCTTCCAGAATATAGAGGGGCAGCACCAATTCAATGGGCAGTTCTAAATGGTGATAAAAAAACAGGAATAACAACAATGTTTATGAATGCAGGAATGGATACAGGAGACATGATACTAAAAGAAGAAGTTAAAATTGGAGAAGATGAAACTACTGGAGAATTATGGGACAAATTGAAAGTAATTGGAGCAAATTTGTTAGTAGAAACTGTTAAGAAAATAGAAAATGGTTCTGTAACAAGAACTCCACAACCAAAAGAAGGAACAGAAGCTCCAATGATATCTAAGAAAATGGCAAAAATAGATTGGGAAAATAGTACGGTAAGTCAAATAAAAAATTTAGTTAGAGGGCTAAATCCAATAATGGGCGCATATTCATACTTAGAAGGCAAAAAAATAAAATTTTGGAAAGTGCAAACTTTAACTGAACAAGAACTTTTAGAAAAATTTGAGGAATTACGAGAATATAAAGGACATTTAAAAGAAGTGCAAGCTGGAACTGTATTATTTTCAGATAACAAAACAGGTTTATTTATTAAAGCAAATGATGGAATATTACAAGTGATAGAAATACAAGGGGAAAAAACAAAAAAAATGCTAATAAATGATTTCCTAAGAGGAAATAAAACTAATGTAGGAAAGAT
>CALXBZ010000086.1 GCA_944386665.1 uncultured Clostridia bacterium | reverse complement strand
TCTGGACTAGGAAAAGGAATAACAGCAGCATCATTAGGAAGATTATTAAAAAATAGAGGATATAAGGTTGCAAACCAAAAGTTTGATCCATATATAAATGTTGATCCTGGAACTATGAGCCCTTATGAACATGGAGAGGTATTTGTTACAGATGATGGTGCAGAAACAGATTTAGATTTAGGACATTATGAAAGATTTACTGATGAAAATTTAACCAAAAATTCAAGTATAACAACAGGTAGAATTTATCAACAAGTAATAGACAAAGAAAGAAGAGGAGATTATTTAGGAAAAACAGTTCAAGTAATACCTCATATAACAAATGAAATAAAAGAAAAAGTATATAGTTTGGGAAAGACCGGAGCAGATATAGTAATAACTGAAATTGGGGGAACTGTTGGAGATATAGAAAGCTTACCTTTTTTGGAAGCGATTAGACAAGTTGGACTTGAAAATGAACCAGAAGATGTTGTGTACATACATGTTACATTACTTCCTTATATATCAGGTTCAAATGAATTAAAATCTAAACCGACACAACATTCTGTAAAAGAACTACAATCATTAGGAATAAAGCCGGATATATTAGTTTGTAGAACAGAATTGCCACTAGTAGATAATATAAGAAATAAGATTGCATTATTTTGTAACGTAAGACCAGACAATGTAATAGCAAATTTAACCGCATCAAATTTATATGAAGTTCCAATAATGCTTGAAAAAGAAGGATTAGCTACAAGTGTTTGTAATCATTTAAAATTAGAAAACTCTCAACCTAAAAATGAGAACTGGATAAAAATGATAGAACATTTTAAAGAAGTAGATAAAAAATATAAAGCTTCTAATATAGAAAAAGTAAAAATAGCTATAGTTGGTAAATACATAAAATTAGAGGACTCATATTTATCAGTTGTAGAAAGTATAAAACATGCTGCATATGCAAATGGGGTAGGAGTAGAAATAGGATTTGTAGATTCTGAAACTGTTACATCAGAAAATGTCAAAGAAAAATTAGAAAAATTTGATGGAATAATTGTGCCAGGTGGATTTGGAAATAGAGGAATAGAGGGAAAAATACAAACAGTTAAATATGCCAGAGAAAAAAATATTCCATTTTTAGGAATTTGTTTAGGAATGCAAATGGCAGTTGTAGAATTTGCTAGAAATGTATTAAAACTAGATGATGCCAACTCTTTAGAACTTGATGAAAATACAAATAATCCAGTAATACATATAATGGAAAACCAAAAGGGCATTACAAAAAAAGGAGGCACTATGAGATTAGGTGCGTATCCATGTAAATTACAAAAAGGTTCATTAGCAAGCCAGTTATATCAAAAAGAAGAAATATCTGAAAGACATAGACATAGATATGAATTTAATAACGAATACAAAAAAGAAATGGAAGACAAAGGAATGATTTTTTCAGGTACTTCTCCAGATGGAAAATTGACAGAAATAATAGAACTAAGGAACCACCCATATTTTATAGCGGCACAATTCCATCCAGAGTTTAAATCAAGACCAGATAGACCACAGCCTTTATTTGTTGGTTTGCTGAAAAATAGTATAATACGTCATTCATCGCGTATATAAAAATACAATAACGTATTATTATATATTGAATGTATATGTATACACATAGAAAAGGGCCCCAAATTACTTGGGGCCTTTTTCCGGATCAAAAACAGGTGACATTAATTTATAAGCAACAATGTACTCGCGTAAAGTTAAATTTTCACCATACATAGAATTGTACCGTTCCAATTGCTTTACGAGATCGAGGACGCTGTTTCTTCTATGCCCTTTAAAGGTCCGATTAATCTCAGCTATGAGACTGTCGCCTAAAGGCATATCAAACAATGAGACCTTTGAGCCCATACAAATTCCTCCTAGAAAGATTTTGTAAATATATTATATAACAAATATGTCGAAAAATCAATGTTTGTAATATTATGAAAATAATCACATAAATTATAAATGTAATTCGGTGTTAATAAAGATTGCAATGTGAAAGTTTTGTGAAAATTAGCAATCACTATTGACTTTTGCTAAGAAAAGGTATAAATTATTAGCAGTCGTAAAGAAAGAGTGCTAATAATTAACACTATCTTAGAAACTTTATAAATGAGTATATAATTTAAGGAGGTAATTTTAATGTTAAAACCATTAGCAGACAGAGTTGTTTTAAAAATGACAAAAGCAGAAGAAACTACAAAAAGTGGAATAATACTTTCAGAGGGAAGTAAAGAAAAACCACAGATTGCAGAAGTAATTGCAGTAGGACCAGGCGGAAATGTAGAAGGTAAAGAAATAAAAATGTATGTAAAAGTAGGAGATAAAGTTGTTGTAAGCAAATATGCTGGAACAGAAATAAAATATGAAGGTGAAGAATTTATTATTGTAAAACAAGGAGACATTTTAGCCATAGCTGAATAAATTAACTACAAGTTGTTAATTTGAGAAGTTCTTAAAAAAACAAAAGATAAAAGTAAAAGAAAGAATCTAATGAATGTATATTTTACTAAAATAAGAATAATTAAAATAAATTTTAATTTGCTTATAGAGGAGTTTCTCTAATAGCAAAAAGGAGGAATTTAAAATGTCAAAAGAAATTAAATTTGGAGAAGACGCTAGAAAATCTTTATTAAATGGTGTTAACAAATTAGCAGATACAGTAAAAGTAACACTTGGACCAAAAGGTAGAAATGTAGTACTAGACAAACAATTTGGAGCACCACTTATAACAAATGATGGAGTAACAATTGCAAAGGAAATTGAATTAGATGATCCTTTTGAAAATATGGGTGCAAGACTAGTTAAAGAAGTTTCAACAAAAACAAATGATGTAGCTGGAGATGGTACAACAACAGCAACAGTTTTAGCTCAAGTTATGATAAAAGAAGGAGTAAAAAATGTTGCAGCTGGTGGAGATCCAATGGCTATAAAAAGAGGAATGAGCAAAACCGTTGACACAGCAGTAGAAGAATTAAAAAAGATAAGCTCAAAAGTAGCTGGAAAAGAAGACATAGCAAGAGTAGCAAGCATATCTGCAAATGATCAAGAAATAGGAGAATTAATCTCTGAAGCTATGGAAAAAGTTTCAAATGATGGAGTTATCACAATAGAAGAATCTAAAACATCAAATACAGAGCTTAATATTGTTGAAGGTATGCAATTTGATAAAGGATATGTTTCTCCATATATGGTAACAGATACAGAAAAAATGGAAGCTGTAGTAGATAATCCATATATATTAATTACAGATAAAAAAATAAGCAATATCCAAGAAATATTACCATTACTAGAAACACTAATGCAACAATCTGGTAAATTAGTAATAATTTGTGATGATATAGAACAAGAAGCTTTATCAACCCTTATATTAAACAAATTAAGAGGTGTAATAAATGTTTTAGCAGTTAAAGCTCCTGGTTATGGAGATAAAAGAAAAGCAATGCTTCAAGATATTGCAACATTAACAGGCGGAGAAGTTATAACCTCAGATTTAGGCTTAGAATTAAAAGATACACAGATAGAACAATTAGGTAGAGCAAAACAAATTAAAGCAGATAAAGAACATACAATAATTGTTGATGGAAGTGGAGATAAAAAAGCAATTACAGAAAGAATAGCACAATTAAAAGCACAAATTGAAGAAGAAAAGAGTAGTTATGAAAAAGAACAATTACAAGAAAGACTTGCAAAAATAGCAGGTGGAGTTGCTGTAATTGGAGTTGGAGCAGCTACAGAAATAGAAATGAAAGATAAAAAATTAAGAATAGAAGATGCTTTATCTGCAACACGTGCAGCTGTAGAAGAAGGTATAGTTGCAGGTGGCGGAACAGCATTTATAAATATTTTATCATGTGTAGAGAAATTTGTAGAAACATTACCACAAGAAGAAAAAATTGGTGGAAAAATAATAGTTAAGGCATTACAAGAACCAGTAAGACAAATAGCTATAAATGCAGGACTAGAGCCAGCAGTTATTCTAGAAAAAGTAAAATCTTCACCAGTAGGAGTTGGTTTTGATGCAAGCAAAGAAGAATATGTTGATATGAAAAAAGCTGGAATTGTAGATCCTACAAAAGTATCAAGAAGTGCATTACAAAATGCAACATCAGTGGCATCAATGATATTAACAACAGAAAG
>CALXBZ010000085.1 GCA_944386665.1 uncultured Clostridia bacterium | reverse complement strand
CATTATTAAATAACTGATCAAACTCTTTTTTTCGTTCTTCTTGTGTCTTTTCTTGTTCTTGTAAATTATTATTATTTTTTTCCTTATCCTCATGTTTAAGTTGTATTAATATTGCTAATATTATTGATATAATACACACAATAGAAATCACTATGTACATTAATTTTCTATTATTCATTTTTATTTACATTCCTTCTTTATGTTCTAATTATTTTGGAAAAGAATTATCTTTAATCTTTATCCTTTTATTAACATTTTTACGTATTATATCATGGCGAATATAAAATTTCAATTACTAAAGTCTTGTATAGAAATATAGAATTTGGAAATACTAGGAATATAAAATATTGGAAGGTTCTGGTACTTGATATATGAGAAAAAAAAGTATTGTAATAATTATGTTTATAATAACAGCCATAATATTGTTTTTATTTGCATTGTTAATTTATAATTTGATGATAAAAAAACAAGTTAATGATAAGGCTAATATTCAAACGATACAAACTTCTGAAAGCAATGAAATTATTTCAGATAATGTTACTCTTACAAATTCTCAAGAAATTAAAATTTCGCCTAATGCAATAATTGTTTTTTCCAAGTTTTATTCTGGCTGTGGTCATACCGTAGAAAGTAAAGAAAAGGCTTCTATAAATATGGTAAATATGGCAGAAAGTGAATTTTGTAATTTATACAGTGATTGGAAGATAGATAAATTCACTAGTGAAGAAATTGAACTATCGAAAAATTTTGATGGTAATTGTGACGAACATTTTTTGGTAAAATCTAATAATGAATATATTGAAATATATACTATTCATGATGATAATTCTTTGGGATTGTATAAAAAAACAGATATTGCTGTAAAATATTTAACTGATGATGATATTGCAGAATTAAAAGAAGGTATTACCATATATGGTAGAAATAATCTAAACGCATATATTGAAAGTTTTGAATAGTATTTAAAAAAATTCTAATTATAGCTTTAGTACAATTATTATAAAATTTTTCACAATATGTAAAAGAATATATTTTTCCTTAGAATCTCTGCTGCTTTGCTGATTTTGAGATTTACCTCATGCAAAAGCATTCTTTGATTTAATTTGGAAAAATATATTCTTATTTTTATTTATCAATTACTTTTTTGTCTACTGTGCTTAATTCTTTTTTGTTAACATATCCTTTTTGATAGAATTCCCTAAAATACATTATCAACGCAAAAATTGTTAATACTAGTGCTATATAATATATATATATGTCTACATGAAGACTTATATTAAAATTGTTGACTATAAGCGATGTTACTATTGCTATATAAAATACTACTGTCGAAAGCTTTCCATACCATCTGCTTGATACCACTAATTTTTTTCCATATAAAAATGAAGCACCTGCTACCATTATAATTTCTTTTATAAATACAATTACTAAAATCCAATATGGAATTATTCCTGCAAAACATAAAGCTATTAATGTGCAAATTTGAGTTGTTTTATCTGCTAAAGGATCAATTAATTTACCAAAATTGGTTATAAAATTAAATTTTCTTGCTATAAATCCATCTAATACATCTGTTATTCCTGAAAGCGTTAAAAATACGAAAGCTGCCACATAATTTTTTTCTACTATTGTCCCGAATATAAATGGTATTAATGCAAACCTACACATTGTTAAGATATTTGGTACATGTTTAAACACTTTTTATTTCCTCCAATTTTATATTTTTATTGCACTTGGAATTTTAATTTATCATTGTTTTTATCATATTCTACTAATGTCTTTTGTCCATTTACTAATTCTTTTTTTAAGATCATGTCTGATAGTTCATCTTCTATATATCTTTGAATTGCTCTTCTCAAAGGTCTTGCTCCATATTTTAAATCTGTTCCTTTTGATAATACATAGTCTTTAGCTTCATTTGTAAGTATAAGTCCTATGTTTC
The DNA here is from genome assembly GCA_944386665.1 of uncultured Clostridia bacterium. Taxonomy (GTDB): domain Bacteria; phylum Bacillota; class Clostridia; order TANB77; family CAG-508; genus CAG-245. The sequence goes on along the minus strand of CALXBZ010000085.1, from coordinate 2,284 downwards.
TATCGTTTAATACCTTTTGAGTATCTGCTACCATTAAATCTACAATTTCAAGTAATTGTTCTTTTGATAATGAATCAAATGTTACTATTTCATCAACTCTGTTTAAAAATTCTGGTCTAAATAAATCTTTTAATGCTCCTATCATTTTATTTTTAGAAACATCTGATGTTCCTCCAAATCCTATTGAGTTTGTATTTAAATTTGATCCTGCGTTTGATGTCATTATTATAATTGTATTTTCAAAACTAACAGTATTTCCTTGTGCATCAGTTAATCGTCCATCATCTAGTACTTGTAACAAAATGTTAAATACGTCACTATGAGCTTTTTCTATTTCATCTAATAGTATTATAGAATATGGATTTCTTTTTACTCTTTCTGTTAGTTGGCCTGCATCATCGTATCCAACATATCCTGGAGGAGCTCCTATTAACTTAGCTGTTGAATTACTTTCCATATATTCAGACATATCAAAACGTATTATTGATTTTTCGTTTCCAAACATTTCATATGCTAAGGCTTTTGCAAGTTCCGTTTTTCCTACTCCTGTTGGCCCTACAAAGATAAATGATGGTGGTCTTTTAGTGCTTTTTAATCCAACTCTGCTTCTTCTAATTGCTCTGCTAACTGCTTCCACAGCCTCGTTTTGCCCAATAATTCTTTTATGCAGATTTGCTTCTAAGTTTAATAATTTTTTAGTTTCCTCTTCTGTAATTTTATTTACAGGTATTTTAGTCCAACTCTCAATAACATTGGCAATATCTTGAACAGTAAGTTCCTTAGGTTTCATTCTTTTGTTTAAATTATCTATTTGTTCTAATAAATTGCATTCTTGAGTTTTTAATTCTGCTGCCTTTTGATAATCTTCTGTAGAGTCTGCTTGAGCTGCTTCTTCCTTCTTAGTTTCTACTTCTCTTAATTGATTTTTTAGAACTTCCATATCATATAAGTCTTTATCATTTAAGTTTATTTTCGAACAAGCCTCATCTAATATGTCTATTGCTTTATCTGGCAAAAATCTATCATGAATATATTGTTCAGACATATTTACAGCTTTTGAAATTATGTCGTTTGATATTTTAACATGATGATAATCTTCATAATATTGTTTTATCCCCTGTAAAATTGCAATAGTATCATTAACTGATGGTTCCTCCACAATTATTGGTTGAAATCTTCTTTCTAGAGCTGTATCTTTTTCAATGTACTTTCTGTATTCTTTTAAAGTTGTTGTCCCTATCATTTGAATCTCTCCATTTGCTAGAGATGGTTTTAAGATATTTGCTGCATTCATTGAATGTTCAGCATCTCCGGCACCAATGATGTTGTGTATCTCATCAATTACTAGTATAATATTTCCGTCATTTTTGCACTCATCAATTATAGTTTTCATTCTTGCTTCAAACTGTCCTCTGAATTGGGTACCAGCTATAACTGCTGTCATATCTAACAGATATACTTCTTTGTTTAATAATTTTGCTGGAACACTTCCACCTGCAATTCTTAGTGCTAGGCCTTGAGCTATGGCAGTTTTACCAACACCTGGTTCTCCAATTAGACATGGATTATTTTTAGAACGCCTATTTAAAATTTGAATCATTCTCTCAATTTCTTTATCTCTTCCAATTACTTTGTCTATTTGGTTGTTTTTTGCTTTTACTGTAAGGTTGGTTCCATAAGTATCTAAAGCTTTCCTCTTTTTGTTTGGTTTTGTTTTCTCTTTAACTCTTTGTGTTCCATTGGAAGAATAATTTGATGACTCTTCTTGGTCTTTATTATTTTGCTTTATTCCAAACATTCCTGAAAATATAGAGCCTAATGGAATTCCCTGTCCTTGCATTTCATTTTCTTCATTAATCATTCCAGAAAGTTCATCTTCATCAATATCATTCATATTAACTGATAAATTTTTAAACATACTATCTAAACTATTAGTAATTTCTTGTATATCCTTCTCTGACAAATTAGCTTGCTTTGCCATTGTATCTATCGGATTTAAACCTCTCTTTTTTGCACAGTCATAGCAAAGACCTTCAAGTTCTGTTTTTCCATCTTGTCCTTGCTTATTTACGAAAATTACAGCTGTGTTTTTCTTACAAACTGAACATATCATATATATAAATTAACTCCTATTCTTCTTATTATTCAACAATTATATAATACTATAAAATATTTAAATAGTCAAATAATGAAGTTTTTTCATTATAGTATGTGTCAAGTAAATGTAGGCAATTTTTTTATCTTTTTTTCTAATCCTCTAATGTTAACTGTTTCAACACTTTTA
>CALXBZ010000084.1 GCA_944386665.1 uncultured Clostridia bacterium | reverse complement strand
AGTTCATTTAATATTCTTCTTATATTTATAGCTTCGCAAAGTATGTATACGCACATTGCAAAGATTGCTACCAATATAAATTCTTTTTTTACACTTGTTACTATACTAAATATTTGTGAAACATCCTGATCTTTTAATATTAGATAAAATGTTAATATTATTAACAAGATAAAAATTATTAGATTTGTTACTGTTTTTTTAATTTTATTAGTGTTCTTCATTGTCTCTCCATTTTATAGCTTATTTTATATTTGCAGTATCATTCAAAAATAATTTTCGAATGATACTGATAAAGTTATTATATCATATGATTTTATTTAAATCATTATTTATAATAATTTTTTTTAAGGAGTTGTTTATTTCTATATATTAAATATTGTCTTGTCTAATTGTTTCTATTATATTTTGCTTATTTATTTTCTTTAATGAATATTTCATTGTAAATCCAACTATTACAAATACGAATATTATAGAGATTATTATTGCTTGCCATGGTATTAAATATCCAAAGTCTATTGAACTTGCAAATGATTTGTATATTGCAAACGCTCCAAGTATTCCAAGTGGTATTCCTATTACTAATGATTTTAGTCCATATAAAATACTTTCTAATCTAATCATTTTATTAAATTCTTTACTTGTCATTCCTATAGATTTTAAATTTGCAAATTCCTTTGATCTAAGTATCATATTTGTTGTTATTGTATTAAATATATTTGTTACTCCTATTAAAGTAATTACTGTTATAAAGCCGTATAAGAATATAGATATTAGTAAAATTATTTTGTTTTGTTCATCTACACTTTTTTGGTAGTTATTTATTATTATTTCTGAATATTTTTCATTCTCTTTTTTTAAATCGATTAATTTATTTTCTAATTCTGTTGCATTTGATGAATCTATTCTTAAACTGCTTATTGATACGTTGTTTGCATCTTTGTTAATATTGTAATCTTCTGATACAAAAATGAATCCCCCATCTCCATATGTATTTTTATATCCCATTGGTCTTTCATCTGTTTTTTTAGAAATTTTAATATTTCTTTCTTGATCGTTTATTAAAACTGTAAGTGTTTCTCCATTCTTCACATTATAGTAATTTTCTACCTTTTTTCCTCCATCTTCATTGTATCTTATTGTATCATCAACTAAGATTGCCACATTAGAATATTCTTCTTCTTTGAACCCTAATTTCTTTATATATTTTTTAAAACTTTCATTGTTTAGCATTATTATTTGAATGTTTTCGATTCCAGAGGCTATTCCATCATTAATAGATTTATAATATTCTTTTGCAAAATCTGTTCCATATTTATTTGTATCTATACTTGCTGTAGTTGTATATGCGTAACTATAGTCTTTAATATTTTCTAATTTTGCTATTTCTTTATACATTTCCTCTGTTCCATTGTAAACCGATAAATTATAACCCATGTCTGTATAATACATTTCTGTTGTTTTCTTTCCATATGATAAAAATGCTGAAAGTGATATAAATATTGAAATACTAACAACTAAAGATATTACAGTTGTTCTATATTTTTTCTTATTTCTTTTTAAATTTTTTGAAGCAATTACTCCTCCCATTCCAAATATTTTTTTAGTTATTTTAGAAGTTTTTAGTTTTTTGGCTTTTATTTTTATGTCATTGTTTCCTCTAATTGCTTCTATTGGGGATATTTTTGAAGCTCTTTTTGCCGGAATTATACAAGATAGATATATTGTTATAGCAGATATAATAACTGATAATAATATTGGTAAGGCTGGTACACTATAAACAAATTTTGAACCTGCAGTATTTAATAAATCTCCTATAAGTAAATTTACTATTTCAAGCAATATAATTATTGCAATTATTCCACATATTATTCCTAAAGGTATTGCAATTATTCCTATATAAAATCCTTCTAATAGTACTGATTTTTTTATTTGTTTCTTGGTTGCTCCCACAGATGTAAGCATTCCATATTGTTTTGTTTTTTCAGATACTGAAATACCAAAACTGTTTCTTATAACAAATACACTACTTACTACTATTATTACAATTACAACCCCTGCAATTCCATATAATGTTCTTAGTGTTGCATCACTTAATCCTCCTTCAAATCTTATAACATCATAATTAAATGTTGTACTTACTTCTTTTAATTTATTATTTGCCAATACTTTAAGAATTTCTTCTGTAGTTTTTTCATAATCTTTTATATTTTTATATCTTACATAAATGTTTATATTTTTACTATTATTAGCGTTTTCCATATATGAAATAAAAGTATAACCAGGAGCAGAATAGTCTTCAATTTCATAACTTGGTCTTTCTATAATTCCAACAACAGTATACGTTTTTGAAGTAGTGTTTACAATTTCTTCTGCTGTTTCATTTTCTTGGTCTTCTACTATATATGGATTATTTTGATTTAATTTGTCTCCATCTACAAGTTGTCTTGTTCCTATGTCTAGCGTAATTATATCTCCAACATCAATATCTATTCTTGCATTATCTATTACATGTTTTGGAATTAATATTTCACTGCTATTTTCAGGCATTCTGCCTTCTATTAAATTTAAAGCTGCTTTTTCTAATCCATTTTTGTCAAATTCCATAACATAGGCATATGGTTTATCTGGATTATAGCTTTCTTCTAATTTAGCATATCCCAAATAATTACTATAAAAATAAGATTCTACTTTCACATTATCTTTTATATATTTTAATTGTTCTTGAGGTATTTCTTCAAAACAAACATGAAAATCACCTGAACTTTCCTTCATAGCATTTACAAGTGTTTTTTGCGTGCTCGAAACCATTCCAGCCACAGCACAAATTAGCGCAGTTGAAAGCATTATGCCTATTATTGTTACTATGGTTCTTTTTTTATTGAGCTTTAAATTTTGTTTAGTAAATTTTTTTAAAACGTCCATCTTCAATATAATCCCTTTCTAATTTCTTTCATCTTTTATAATTTTTCCATCTTCTATGGTAATAACTCTTTCAGCTTCTTTTGCAATTTCTAAATCATGAGTAATTATAATTACTGTTTGGTTATATTTTTTGTTTGAAACTTTTAAAAGAGATATTATTTCATCACTTGCTTTAGAGTCTAAGTTTCCTGTTGGTTCATCTGCAAGCATTAATGCAGGATTGTTTATCATTGCTCTTCCAATAGATACACGTTGTTGCTGTCCTCCTGATAATTGATTTGGTAAATGTTTTTCTCTTTTTTCTAATCCTAAAGTTTTTATTAATTCATCTAATCTTTTTTTGTCTACTTCCTGTGCATCCAAATCGCAAGGTAATGTGATATTTTCTCTTACATTTAATATTGGTATTAGATTGTAGAACTGATATATTAATCCTATTTGTCTTCTTCTAAATATTGCTAAATTGTCATCGTTTAACGAATATATGTCTTTTCCATCTATAAAAACTTTTCCTGATGTTGGTCTATCAACGCCTCCTAGCAAATGCAATAATGTAGATTTTCCGCTACCACTTGCTCCAACAATTGCAACAAACTCACCTTTTTCCACACTAAAAGATATATTATCAACTGCATTTACCTGGTTTTCTCCTTTTCCATAAGTTTTTACTAAATTTTCAACTCTTAAAATTTCCATGTTAAAATTCCTTTCCATAAATTAATTTATTTATAATATACTATCTTAAAGTGACACTAAAATGACAAAACTAAATTTTTATTCTTTACATAATATTGTCGTTTTTTGTATGACTATTTTCTATTCTTAATATTAAAAAATTTTTAAGTTATATTCAATAATACATAAGAGAAAAACACACCCATGCCGATTGGGTGTGTTTCTTTACTTTATGAACAGTATCTAAAACTTTTTAGTACATATTTATAATACTATATTCTATTTAATTTGTCAATGCGATTGAAAAAGTTCTCCATATAATTGTTCGACATTTTATAACTTTTATACTCCCATTATGTTATAACCGCTATCAGCATATATTACTTGTCCTGTAATGCATCTAGACATATTGCTTAGTAAAAATGTTGAAACGTCTCCTACTTCTGTTGTAGTAACATTTCTATGTAATGGAGCTCTTTCTTCTATTACTGTTAATATTGAACCAAAATCTTTTATTCCTTTTGCTGACAATGTTTTTATGGGTCCTGAAGATACTGCATTTACTCTTATTCCGTCTTTTCCTAAGTTTTCTGCTAAATATCTAACACTTGATTCTAATGCAGCTTTAGCAACTCCCATTACATTGTAGCCTTCTATTACCTTGGTAGAGCCATGATATGTAAGTGTTACTAGGCTTGCATTTTCATTTAACATGTCTAACTCTTTTGCCATTCTTGAAACAAGTACAAATGAATATGCACTTACATCATTTGCATGTGCAAATCCTTCTTTGCTTGTAAAAATAAAATCATTGTGTAGATCTTCTGTGTTTGCATGT
>CALXBZ010000083.1 GCA_944386665.1 uncultured Clostridia bacterium | reverse complement strand
TAAAAGTGTTGAAACAGTTAACATTAGAGGATTAGAAAAAAAGATAAAAAAATTGCCTACATTTACTTGACACATACAAATATGTAAAAATTCATAAAATATCTTGAAATTAAATAGATACTATGATAATATAATTATAGAAATTAGAAATAATAAATATTCCCTGCGTGGTACGTGTAGAACGGAATTTTAGAACCAACAAATTTTAAAAGGGAGTCCGCCTTTGAGTGTGGCGTGTATCTTAACTAATTATTACTTAAGAAACCCAGGAGCATTCAACAAGACACCCACCTGTCTCGGCAGGTCCTTAAAATTTCATTCAGCTTACGGCTAAGGCGGGGTATTTTTTGTAAAAAATCGTTACTAATAAAAGGTAACGGTTTTATTGCATTTAATAATCAATAATAGTATAATGCCTATATAATAAAAAAAGGAAATTTAAAAAAGTGAAAATAAAAGAAATTATAGCTAAAGGAATAAATATTTTAAATAAATGTAATTTTGAAGATAGTGGAATTATTTCACGAGAAATTCTGTGCTATATGCTAAGAAAGGACAAACAGTATTTAATAATTCATATGAATGAAGAACTAGCAGAAAGCATATACAATGAATTCATAGAAAATATTAATAAAATAGTTAGAGGTATTCCTCTTCAATATATAACAAATAAACAGGAGTTTATGAATTCGGAATTTTATGTAGATGAAAATGTTCTTATTCCACAACCAGACACAGAAATATTAGTTGAAAGTGTATTAGAAATCTGTAACAATATAAAGGAAAATACTAAAATAAAAATACTAGATTTGTGTACAGGGAGTGGTGCTATTGCCATAGCACTAAATTATGAGTTAAACAAAAGAAATATTAATACAGAAATTATAGCAAGTGACATAAGTGATAATGCACTTAGAGTCGCAAAAAAGAACAATGTAAAGAATAATACAAAAGTAAAATTTATTCATTCAGATTTATTTGAAAACATAAAAGACAATGACTTTGACATAATAGTATCTAATCCTCCATATATAAAAAAAGATGTAATACCAACATTATCTAAACAAGTAAGAAATGAACCTATTATTGCTCTAGATGGTGGAGATGATGGAATAGATTTTTACAAAAAAATTATAGAACAAGCAAGAAAATATATAAAAAATGAAGGATATTTATGCTTAGAAATAGGATATGACCAAAAAATAGAAGTTTTAACCATATTGAACCAATTTGAAGAATATAGAAAAACAAAGACAATCAAAGATTTATCAAATAATGACAGATGTATAATATCAGAAATAAAGAGGTGATAATATGTCGTTTTCGGCAAACTTAAAAGAAGAATTAAGTAAGATTAATAATTTAAAAAACAAACAAGAAGTATATGCAGAGTTTCTTGGTTACTTAGTAACTGCAAATATAAGTATTAAAGGGAAAAAGATAAAATTTTCAACAGAAAATGAGTACAATATAAATAGGTTTGCAAAATTATTAAATAATATTAATATTGCAGACTATAAAATTGATATTACAGGCAGAATTTATTCTATAACTTTTAAAGCTAATGAGATATTAGAACAACTAAATTTAAATAAATTTAAAAATATATTAATTACAGAAAATTTAAAAAAAGCTTATATAAGAGGTAACTTTTTAGGTGCAGGGTCTATAAATGAACCTAGAAATAAATATCATTTAGAGATTATATTTAATACATCAGAATATGCAAATTTTACACTAGAATTATTAGAAATGTACGGAATAAACGTAAAGATATTGTCACAAACACTCTATATAAAAGATGGAGAAGAAATTTCAAATTTTTTGGCTTTAATAGGCGGAAATTCAGCAGTTCTAAAATTTGAAGAAATTAGAGTATTAAGAGAAATGAAAAATAATGTTAATAGATTGGTTAATTGTGAAACAGCCAACTTAAACAAGACGATTAACACTTCTGTAAAACAACTTGAGGACATAAAAAAATTAAAGAAAACTGGAAAATTCAATAATTTACCAGAAGAATTAAAAGAGATAGCAAACCTCAGAGAAGAAAATCCAGAAGCAACATTGGAACAATTGGGAAGCATGCTTTCAAAACCAATTGGAAAATCAAGTGTAAGCCATAGATTTAAAAAGATAGAAGAATATTTGTAATTGGAGACGACAATGGAAGAAAAAGAAATAGGACTTTATGTTCATATGCCATTTTGCAAACAAAAATGCTATTACTGCGATTTTGTATCTTATGCAAACAAATATAATATTGTGGATAGATACATACAATGCTTGAAAAAAGAAATAATTCAATACGCAAATGAAAATAAAATAATGAGCAAACATGGATTGGAACAAAAATATGTTATAAAAACAATATATATAGGAGGAGGTACTCCTTCATCAATAGATGAATTATATATTATAAATATTTTACAGAAAATAAAAGAAAATTTTCAAATTAAAAATGATGCCGAGATAACAATAGAAGTTAATCCAGGAACGGTAAACAAAGAGAAATTAGAAACATATAGAGAAATAGGAATAAATAGACTAAGCATTGGATTACAAGCTGTACAAGATGAGATATTAAAAAGCATTGGCAGAATTCATACATTTAAAGACTTTGAAAACACATACAAATATGCTAGAGAAGTAGGATTTAACAATATTAACGTAGATTTAATGATAAACTTACCCAACCAAACCTTAGATAATGTAAAAGAAAGTGTAAAAGCGATATTAAATTTAAAACCTGAACACATTTCAGTATATTCACTTATTTTAGAAGAAAATACAAAATTGTATGAAATGGTAAAATCAAAACAGGTGGCTTTAGAACCAGAAGAAGTAGAAAGACAAATGTATTGGTATGTAAAAGAAACTCTTGAAAAATACAAATATATTCAATATGAAATTTCAAATTTTGCAAAATCAGGATTTCAATCTCAACATAATATTGATTGTTGGAATCAAGAAGAATATATAGGAGTAGGAATAGCAGCCAGCTCATTTATAGAGAATAAAAGATATTCAAATATATCAAACCTAGAAGAGTACATGGATAATATAGAAAGTGGTATGCCAAATAAAAATCTAATATTAGATGAAGTATTGGATTTTGAAAGTAAAATGAATGAATTTATGATGCTAGGATTAAGAACCATACAAGGAGTAGATATAAAAAAATTTGAACAGAAATTTAAAATAAATCCGATAATAAAATATTGCAAAATTCTAGAGAAACTAAATCATGAAGGGCTTATAGAAATAGATGCCAATAACATAAAATTAAGCAATAAAGGTATTGATTTAGCAAATATTGTATGGGAAGAATTTGTCTAATTTAAAAACATAGACAAGTTAGATAGAATATGATAGCATTTAATCTAAGCAGTAAAACAAAAAATAAACTTTAAATAAGGAGAAAAAATGAAAGAAGAATTTATAAAATTATTAAAATCAACAAACAGAGAAGGAATGGATAATTTACTAAACTTTTTAGAAAAGTCAGACTTTTATACAGCGCCAGCTAGTACAAGATTTCATGGTAATTTCGAAGGCGGACTTTTAGAGCACAGCATGAAAGTATATGAAATATTTAGCGAAAAAATTAAAAACAGTGGATTAGGAACACCAGAAGAAACAATAATAATAGCGGGACTATTACATGATATTTGCAAAACAAATTTCTACAAAATAGACTTCAGAAATGCTAAAAATGCTAGAGGGGAATGGGAAAAAGTACCTTATTATACAGTAGAAGATACAATTCCATACGGGCATGGAGAAAAATCTGTAATGATGCTTACAGAATACATAAAATTAACAAACGAAGAGAAATATGCAATACGTTGGCATATGGGATTTACAGAGCCAAAAGAATTATATGGAACAATAGGGGAAGCATATAAAAAATATCCAATAGCATTACTTTTAAATGAAGCAGATTTAGAGGCAACCTATTTCTATAATATATAATTGAATATTTTAAGAAAAAGCCAATATTTTATATATTGGCTTTAAATTATGAACTAGAAAATACAATTAAAAATTAGTACAATTTGCTGAATAGAAAATTTTAAATTTCACAAAATACTATTGGTGATATATATGAAAGTTTCATGGATAAAATTAGATAGTGACAGAAAGAACTTTAAATTACAAGAAAATCTTGGGTTTGATGTTTTTTCATTAGAACATGATGCAGATGTAGATAAAAAAATAGATGAATTAATAACAAATAAATATAATACAATTATAGTATCAAATGAAGTTGCAGGACTTTCAGAGAAGATTAATAAAGAATATTTACACAATAGAAATGTAAATATAATTATAAGCAGAGATAAGGATATATAATGAACAATATTTTATTTGTATGCATAGGAGATAGTAATATAGTAGGGGATAGTCTGGGACCTCTAATCGGAACGTTTATTCAAAAAAATAAACATA
>CALXBZ010000082.1 GCA_944386665.1 uncultured Clostridia bacterium | reverse complement strand
AAAAATAGATGAAAGATACAAATATGAGCATAATATTCTTTGGGATTGGTGCTCGTATATTATGCAAAATTTTATAAGTATGCCAATAAAAGTGTTATACCAAAAAATAAGATTTAGATTAAAATATGTAGGAAAAGAGAAACTAAAAAAATATAAAAAACAAGGATATTTTATATATGCAAATCATACACAACCATTTGCAGATACTTTTATACCAAGTGTAGCAGTATATCCAAAGTGCAATTTTTTAATTGTAAATCCAGTAAATATATCACTTAAAGGAACAGGAACTCTAGTAGAAATGCTAGGAGCAATACCAGTTCCTGGAAATGTGGAAGCTACAAAGAATTTCTTAAGTATAATAAACAAAAAAATTAAAAAAGGAGATTCTATTACAATATATCCGGAGGCTCACATTTGGCCATATTACACGAAAATAAGACCTTTTAAATCAGTTTCATTTAAGTATCCAGTAAAATTAGATACGCCAACTTTTTGTATGACAAATACATATCAGAGTCGAGGAAAGAAAAAAAATAAAATAAAAATTGTTACATATATAGACGGTCCATTCTTCCCAGATAAAACCTTAAATCCAAAAGAGCAACAAGAAAATTTGAGGAATCAAGTATATAATAAAATGGTTGAAAGAAGTGCTAATAGTAACGTGGAATGCGTTAAATATATAAAATTACAGGAGGATTGTAAAAATGAAAAGTAAGTACATTATTATAGTATTAATTATTATTGCAATAAGTGGTATTGGAATAGCAGTATATTCAATATATAATAACAAACAAAAACAAAATACAACATACAATACAATTGAAAATTCAACATATAATGAAACAACAACTAGCGACACAACTGAAAGCATAACAAATAATACAAATACAGAAAAAATAGAGGAGGAGAAGAGTATGTATAATACAGGAAAGCATCATGCAGAAATAGTTGTAAAAGATTATGGGACAATAGCTTTGGAACTTGATGCAGATATTGCACCAATAACAGTAGCAAATTTTGCAAAGCTAGCAAATGAAGGTTTTTATGATGGGTTAACTTTTCATAGAATAATGACAGGATTTATGATACAAGGAGGAGACCCTCTAGGAAACGGTACAGGTGGAAGTAAAGAAAACATTAAAGGAGAATTTGCTTTAAACGGAATAAAAAACTCTATATCACATGTAAGAGGAACAATATCGATGGCTCGTTCACAAGCATATAATAGTGCAAGTTCACAATTCTTTATAGTTCACGAAGATAGCACATTCTTAGATGGTCAATATGCAGGTTTTGGAAAAGTTACAAGTGGAATAGAAATAGTTGATAAAATATGTGAAGATACACAAGTTGAGGACAATAATGGAACTGTTTTAAAAAAGAATCAACCTACAATAGAGAAAGTAACTATGATAGACTAAGTTCTGATGAGAAGAAATTCTTAAATAAAAGAAGAGAGGAATAAAAGATATGAACGAAGAAAATGAACAAGTTATATATGACTTGCTAGATAGAATAAAAGTAACAGATGAAAATAGAGATAGAATGGAGAGAATAAGAAAATTTTTAAAGGAAAGTAAATTTCAAGAAGCGGTAGAAGAACTACAAATACTTCAAACCATAGGAAATGTTGAATATATAGATTATTCAGAAGTTAAGGAAAAAGAGAAAAAGATTAAAGAGAAAATAAAAGAAGATGAGCTAGGTCTTCCACTTGAACTAACAGATACAGAATTAGAAAAAAGATATATAGGATTACTATTAAATGACGTAAAACAAATATCTAGATATTATTTCTTATTTAAAGATTGCTATTTCTTAAATGAACAATATCTTGACGCATATAAAACAGTGTTGTTTACAGATGGTGAAAAATATGCACCTGAATTTGCAAAAGAAGGCTTTAATTTTGCAAAAGCAACAGAAGAATTAATGAACTTTAAATATCAACTTCAAGTAGATTTCGAATCCTCTAAATTTAATATGGAACAAACATATATGGCACTTAAGAAACTATTTACGTTAAGAAGATGCTGTAGAGAAAATCCTGTAAGACGTGTTCAAGAACAAATTGCAGACATATTAAATTATGAATTATACGACAAGATGTCTGTTGAAGAAGTAATTGGAGCAGTTGAGCAGATTACCGCAACACAAAAATTCAAAAGAGCAGTTTTAAATGATGATTTAACAGGCTTTTTAGTTAGAGGGGATAATACTTTAACAAATGGACTGTCAATACCATTTAAAATACTATCAAGTGTTTTTAAAGGAATAAGACAAGGGGAAACAACAGCATTTGCAATGCCATCAAACTCTGGTAAGAGTAGGTTTACCATAAATTTGGCAGCATACATAGCACTTATTCATAAGAAAAAAGTTCTTCTAATATCTAACGAGATGTCTGAAGAAAAAATGAAATTATGTTTAATAACAACTATAATAAATAATCCAGATATTCAAGAATTGCACGGCCAAAAGTTGCATAAAACAGAAGGAGAACTTCTAGAATTTAAGTTTAGACCAGATGATCCAGAAAGTGTAAAAGTAGATGATAAGGGCTTTGTGGTTAAAGAAGAAAATGAAACACAAGCTCAATTTTCTAGAAGATTAGCAGAAATATCAACAGAATTTAATATGACAATAAGAGTAACAAATTGGTTTAATAAGCAATTAGGAAATTCAATATATTTCATAAATATAACAGACCATACAAATGACGAGTTAAAAAAAGTAATAATGAACTATTATTACAAAGAAAAAGTAGAGTATGTGTTCTATGATACTTTGAAAGCAGATATTGAAAATATCGGAAATGGCGAGGAAATAAAGAAAACAGCAACAATACTTTCTAATTTGGCTCAAAATTTTAATATGTTTATAGGATCAACATTACAGCTTTCTGAAACTGCTACAGATCCAATTAATTTGAACATTAATGATTTGGCAGTAAGTAGAACTGTTAAAGAAGTTTTGGACACTCTTTGTTTATTTAAACAAATACATAAAGAAAACTATAAAAATTATGAATATTCATTAAATGAAGTTGATGATACATTTTTTGATTTAAAAGATTATGAGGACCCAGATGAAAGATATTATTCTTGCATAGTTGACAAGAATAGAGCGGGTGCAAAGCCAAAGCTTCTATTTAACCTAAATTTAGCTTATAATAGATGGGTAGAGCTTGGTTATTTAAGATTGAAATCAGAAGATAATAGTACTAATGTAGACTAAAATTATCTCTTAAAATGAAAAATTTATTAACGAAATCTTTATTAGTAATAAATTCATAGAAATATTAAAAATAATAAAAAAATCTTACTTTCTATAAAGTAGGATTTTTTTTTGTACTGACTTGCCAGTCTAAAGATTTTTGAATAAGTTTGTGTTATAATCTCATGGAAAAATAACAAGTGAGGAATTTATGAAAGAAGCTTTAGAAATAAAAGATTTAAAAGATATGCTTAATAAAACTAAAAAGCTATATGCAAACAATATAGCTTATAAAATAAGAAAAAACGAAGGATATATAACATATACACATGAACAAGTAAGAAATATGGTTAATGCTCTAGGAACAGCATTAATAAATATGGGACTAAAGAATAAGAAAATAGCTGTAATAGGTGAAAATAGATACGAATGGGAAATAGCATATTTATCAATAGTATGTGGAACAGGAATAGTAGTTCCATTAGATAAATCATTACCAGAAAATGAATTAAAATCATTAATTGAAAGATCAGAAGTAGAAGCAATTTTTTATACAAAAAAACATGAAGACGAGATAAAAAAATTCAGATTAAATGGAACAGGAAAGCTAAAACATCTAATATCCATGGATTTAGAAGAACATAAGGATGGGGTATATTCTGAAAAAGAATTAATAAAAACAGGAGAAAAACTACTAAAAAATGGAAATAAAAGTTTTATCAATGCAAAAATAAATCCAGAAGAAATGCAAATAATGTTATTTACATCTGGAACAACATCAAAGTCAAAAGTAGTAGCATTATCACATAAAAATATTTGTTCAAATTTAATGGATATAGCGTCAGTATTAGATGTAAATTCAGATGATATTTTCTTATCATTTTTACCATTACATCACGTTTTTGAATGTACAGTAGGATTTTTATTTTCATTGTACAGTGGCGCTCAAACTGTATTTTGTGACGGAATAAGACATATTGTAGACAATTTAAAAGAGTATCATGTTTCTGTGATGGCTTCTGTACCTGCAATATATGAAAGAATATTTAAAATAGTAAGAAAAAATATAGAAAAAGAAGGCAACTTAGAAAAAATATTGCAAAAAGAAGAAGAATATAAAAATAAATCCATGGAAGAAAAGAAGCAAATATTTAAAGAAATACATGAAATGCTAGGTGGAAATATTAAGCTACTTATCAGCGGAGCTGCAGCATTAGATAAGACAATAGAAGAAAAATATAGAAAATTAGGATTAAATTTAGTTCAAGGTTATGGCTTAACAGAAACTTCTCCAATAATAGGAATAGGAACAAATGAAAA
>CALXBZ010000081.1 GCA_944386665.1 uncultured Clostridia bacterium | reverse complement strand
CTCATTATTTCGCAATTTGCATTTCCCATCATAAATTTGGATTCTACTTCTGGTGCAGTTACTTTTAATCCTTTATTACTTATTGCATCTAGTACATCTTCAAATGTTTTTGTATTTGTTTGAACTTTAGGCATATAAATTGTACCAATTTCAAAATTATTTATTACATCATCCATTCCTCCTATATGATCCTCATGAGGATGTGTTGCAACTAAATAATCTATTTTTTCTACTCCGCAATTTTTTAAATTGTTTACAACTGTTTCTCCCATATTATTAGTTCCAGCATCTATTAACATATTCTTTCCATTACTTTGAATTAATATTGAATCTGCTTGTCCAACATCGAAATAATAAATAAGTATATTTTCGTTACTTACAACTGTAGTGTTTTCATCTTGATTTTCTATTGCATTTATAATCTCAGAATTATTTACAATTTGTTCTTCTAAATTATTGCTATTATCCGTTTTTATTTTTTCTCCTATAATAGCAATAATAATTATAAATAATATTCCAATTATTCCACCTATTTTTCTTTTGCTAGATTTTGTCATATATTTCCCCCCATAATTAATTCTTTAGTTATTCCACAAGTCATCCATTTTTTCTTTAATTCTTTTTTCTATTTCATTTTCTTTTTCTTTATTTATAAAAAATTCTCCATTTTTATATGTTAATATGCTTCCTTCTTTAATTCCTTTTGGCAAATTTTCAATTTTAATATTTGTCATCTCTTTTGTTGCTCTGTCCTCACAAACTGCTATGTTGCCTTCAAACCTGTCTATTGTATATTCTTTTATGTTGCTATCCATTAATTCTATTCCTTTCTCTAAGCGTTTCTCCAATTCTTCCATAAACATTGATATTACATTTTTGTGTTCTTTAGTTTTATCCATTGTTTTGCTTAAGTCACTAAAATTAATGTTCATTTACATCCTTTCTGTGGCTCTATTCTCTATTATTTTGCTTTTATGATTATATATTGTTGCATAAAAATTATCAATATTTTATAATAATTTTTATATCAAAATGCCAGTTCTATTTTTTGAATACATATAATAAATTAGAAATCATATACTCATGAAATCGTGATTTATGTTGACGTTTTTGTGAATTTATGGTATAATAAAATAGTTAGAGATGCATAAAAATTTTATGTGTCCTAATATTAATTATGTTTTTTAAGGAGATATTGATATTATGAATAAATTATATGTTTTTGGTCATTCAAATCCAGATACAGATTCAATAGCATCATCAATTGTATTTGCAAATTTACAAAGAGCTTTAGGATATGATGCAACAGCTTATAAACTAGGAGAAACTAATAAAGAAACTAAATATGCTTTAAAATCATTTAAAGTTGAAGAACCACAAACATTGTCAAGTGTTGATGAAACTTGTGATGTTGCAATGGTTGATAATAATGAATTTTCTCAAAGTGTTTCTGGTATAGAAAAGGCTCATATAAAAATGGTCGTAGATCATCACAAAATAAAATTTGAAACTGTTGAACCAATCTTTTATATTACTGAGCCTGTAGGTTGTACATCTACAATTCTTTATAAATTATATAGACAAAATGATATACAAATAGATTCACAAATATCAGGATTAATGCTTAGTGCTATTATCTCTGATACTCTACTATTTAAATCTCCTACATGTACAGATCAAGACAAACAAATTGCTCAAAAATTAGCAAGTATTGCTGGTGTTGATATTGACTCTTACGGTAAAGATATGTTAAAAGCTGGAACAGATATTAGTGATTTCACACCATTCCAAGTTATTAACATAGATTCAAAAGAATTTAGTGATAAAAATGCAAGATTTGAGATTTCTCAAGTAAACGCAGTAGATTTAGACTCAGTATTTAGTAGACAATCGGAATTAGAAGAAGCAATAAATAAAGAAATTCAAGAAAAAAATCTAGATTTCTATATGTTTGCTGCAACAGATATATTAAATGCAAATTCTAAAATTATTGCTATGGGAAATAAAGCAAAAACAGTTGAAAAAGCATTTGGTATAAGTTTAAGTAATAACACTGCAATGTTGAATAATGTTGTTTCAAGAAAAAAACAAATGTTACCAAATATATTAAATAATTTAGACTAATTTAATATAGAGACCTAAAACATTCCATTACGTTGTTAAAAACTTGTATTTTTCATCATTTTGTGGTATAATAGATATGTAGTGATTTTAAATTTTAAGGAGATTTGTAATGATACCTAAAAAAGTTAAATTAGATATGATTAATAATATAAAAGTATCTATGGAAATGGAAAGTCAGACTTTAACTGCAAATGATATTTCTTTATTAAATGATTTTGCAGATAATAAAATATCGATGGAAGATGCAATGCAATCAATAAAATCACAATTTTATAATATATAAACTAATCAATGATATATAATTTAAAAAATAATTTAATTATATATCATTTTTGTTTGAAGGGATTGATATTATGTACGAAACTAGAAATTCTGTTTATTGTTATCCAGGTACCAACACTTTAGTTAATAAATTAAATATAAAAGATGCTAATGCACTAGAAAATTATGAAACTAGCGTAATAGGATTAAAGCTAATGGCTTTAAATAAAGAAGGTATTACGGGCAAATTTGATATTTCTCATTTTACCAATATCCATAAGTTTTTGTTTGAAGATATATATTCATTCGCAGGCTTATTTAGGACTGAAAATATAGCAAAGGATTATTTTCAGTTTGCCGAGTGGGAATACATTGAAAGTGAATTAACTAAACTCCTAAATGAATTAAAAAGCGAAAATTTTTTATCAAATCTTTCTAAAGAAGATTTTACAAAAAGACTGGCATATTATTGGGCAGAATTGAATGTTCTTCATCCTTTTCGAGAAGGAAATGGTCGTACTACTAGAGAATTCTTAAGGCAACTTTCTTTAAAAAATAATTATATTCTTAATTTGCATAATGTAGATTCAAAATCTCTTTTAGATGCAAGTATAAAATCAATAGTTAATACACAAAATTTAGAACAACTTTTATACAAATGTTTAGAAAAAAATAAGTAGAGAAAACTCTACTTATTTTTTGTTTTATATCTTCTCGTTTTTGTCGAATATTGGAAAGTACAATTCTAAATAGTAACTTCTTATTCAGTATTACATAATATGTAATATGAAGCAATACAATCTAATCGCTTCACAAGAAGGAGGAAAAATAATGTACAGACGTTGTAATAATTGTTGTTGCACACACAATAACACTTCTAATAATGAAGTTAATCCAGCATTGGAAACTATATGTGAAGATGTACCAACTAATAACACTTATGTATGCGACAGTATGATGAACAAGTGCCAATGTGGCTTTTATGAAGAAGATAGTGTCTTCCCTTTGAATCCTATGCTTGGTCAAAGTTATGTTCCTATGCAAAGGATGACAAACACATTTACCCCATGTTGTGGCTTAAAGAATGGAACAATATTTCCAGAGCTTGTAAGTCCTTACTATCCATGTCAAAGTGTAGATGATATAGAATATTTAAGAAGTAGAAATACTATTGGAAAGGGGTGTAATGCATGTTATTAAATAATAATCATAATTGTTGTACTAAAAATATTGATGATTGCAACTATGAACCAACAGGTATAAATGCGCAATTTGGATATAATTCAGCTAATTTATTTAATAATGCTTCTTCAGACCAAATGTGTTGCAAAGAGAGAGATGAAATTGGCGAGAAAATGTTATCTGAAATTAGATGTTTAATGTTTGCTGTAACAGATATTTCTCAATACTTAAATACTCATCCTGATGATGAAAAAGCTTTATGCTTACACAGAGAATATTGTCAGCAACTAAAAGATTTATCAGATAAATATCAAAAAATTTATGGTCCACTTAGTATATATTTCCCTTGTAATAGTTGGAGATGGCTTGAAGGACCATGGCCTTGGGAAGGAAGTGAATTATAATGTGGACTTATAATAAAATGTTACAATACCCTATAAATATAAAAGTTAGAAATCCAGAGATGGCAAAAGTAATTATTTCTCAATATGGTGGACCTGATGGCGAACTTAGTGCAGCTCTTAGATATTTATCTCAGAGATTTGCAATGCCCGACCAAAAAGCAAAGGCTACGTTAAATGATATAGGTACCGAAGAACTAGCTCACTTAGAAATGGTTGGTACTTTAGTACATCAATTAACAAAAGGTGCATGTCCTGAGGACCTAAAAAAAGCTGGATTAGGACCATATTATACAGATCATGGCGTAGATATATACCCTCAATCTGCTGCTGGAGTGCCTTTTAATGCTAATTGTTTGGCTTGCAAAGGTGATGCAATAGCTAATTTGCAAGAAGACTTAGCAGCAGAGCAAAAAGCTAGAGCAACATATGAAAAATTAATAGACTTGTGTGCAGATGAGCCAGAAGTTGTAGATGTATTAAGGTATTTGAGACAAAGAGAAATAGTCCATTTCCAAAGATTTGGCGAAGCTCTAAGGGGTGTTCAAGATAAAATGGCAGAAAAAAAATTTTATATGAAAAATATAAATAATACTTGTGAATAG
>CALXBZ010000080.1 GCA_944386665.1 uncultured Clostridia bacterium | reverse complement strand
AACCTAGAAGAATTAAAGAAATTAGAAGCATTAGATAAAGAAGATAAAAAGAACGAAAATGCCACAGAAGACTATTAAAGATATAAAAAATGGAGCATAATTTAGTATCAAAGTGCTATTACTATACTTTGATAGAAGAATAAAAATAACAGTCTTATAAAGTGAAAAGAAATACCGGAAGATTATATTTTCTTCCGGTACTTTTATGTTAAATTATTCTGCTTCAGGAGCACCAACAGGACATATGCTAGCACATGTTCCGCAGTTTATACATTTTTCAGAATCAATTTCATATTTGCTTCCTTTATCTGCTATACATTCAACTGGACAGTTGGCAGCACAAGCACCGCAAGCAATACATTTATCTGTGATTTTATATGCCATTTTTTTTCACCACCTTTGTTCACTTGGGGACAGTTTGTACGTTTGGGGACTGTCCCCAAACGTGCATTATTTATTTGTAATCGCTTCTAAATCTAGAAGTTCTTGCCAACGTTTATCTACCTCTTTTTGGAATTCTTCTATCATCCATTCATTTCCTGGTTTGAACATGTGCTTAAAGCGTTTTTGTGGACGTAGAAATTCTTCTATAGGTAATTTTTTAGCAGGCTTAAATGTAATGTGATATACACCATCTATAACCTCATATAAAGGCCAATAGCATGTGTCTACTGCTAATTTATTTATTTTCATAAGATCTTCTGTTGGGTAACCCCAGCCACGTGGACATGGAGCAAGTACATTTAAGAATGTTGCTCCCTCTGTATAAATAGCTTTTTCAGCCTTTTCATATAAATCTTTAAAATTAGCTAGTGCAATAGTTTGAGCAACATAAGGCAAATGATGTGATACCATTATTTGTGTTAAATCTTTTCTAGATTGCATTTTCCCAGGGATAACTTTTCCTGCTGGAGAAGTCGTTGTATCTGCAAATTTTGGTGTCGCAGAAGAACGTTGAATTCCTGTATTCATGTATGCACCATTATCGTAACATACATAAGTCATGTCATGACCTCTTTCCATTGCTCCAGAAAGTGCTTGAATACCTATATCGTAAGTTCCACCATCGCCTCCAAATGAGATGAATTTTGTTTTTTCTCCATCTTTTTCTATTAATTTTCCTTGCTTTACGAAAGATTTATATGCTGCTTCTACACCAGAGCAAGTTGCTGCAGCACATTCAAATGCTGTGTGAATATAAGAATCTGTCCAAGCTGTGTATGGATATATACATGTAGAAACTTCCATACATCCCGTAGCATTTGATACAACAGCATGATCACCTTCATGTAAAGCTCTCATAATCATTCTTGCAACAGGAGGAGCACCACAACCAGCACACATTCTGTGACCAGCAGTAAATCTTGAAGGCTTATTAGCCATTACTTCCTTTAAATTATATGCCATAGATTATTTACCTCCTTTTCTTAATCCAAAATATCTAAATGGATTTTCTACTTTCCCAGTCTTTGCAATTTCTTGTAAATCTTCGTATACTCTAGAAATTTCCTTTGTTGTTGTATCTCTACCGCCAATACCATAAATATAATTTACAATTGGAATATGTACATTGCTACAAGCGTACATAGCAGATGTAATATCTGTGAATAGTGGAGCTCCTGCTGCGTTTACACTATCATCCTTATCTAAAACTGCAACAGCTTTTAAATGTGAAAGCGCTTTAGCAACTTCTTCTACTGGGAAAGGTCTATAAACACGGATTTTTAATAATCCTGCTTTGATACCATTTGATCTTAGCTCATCTACAACAGCTTTTGAGGTTCCTGCTGTTGAATTCATACAAACGATTGCGATTTCTGCATCATCTAATTTATATTCTTCAAAGAAGCTGTATTTTCTTCCAGTCATTTTTTCAAATCTATCAGCAACATCTAAGATAACTTTTTTAGCATTTCTCATAGCTTCTGCTTGTTGATATTTATGTTCGAATAAATATGCTTGTAAGTCCATAGGACCCATTGCAACTGGTTCTGCATGATTTAATAAGTAATGTTCAGGCTGATATTTACCAACAAAATCTTTTACTTTATCATCCTCTATAAGTTCAATATTTTCGATAGAGTGAGATGTAATAAATCCATCTTGGCATACCATTAATGGTAGCATAACGTCTTTGTTTTCGGCAATTTGATGTGCCATGATTAAGTTATCGTAAGCTTCTTGATTGTTTTCTGAAAATAACATTATCCAACCTGCATCCCTAACGCCCATTGCATCTGAATGGTCGTTATGTATGTTTAATGGCCCAGAAACAGCCCTATTTACTAAAGATAAGACTATTGGAAGCCTAGAACCAGATGCTATATAAAGCATTTCCCACATAAAAGACAAACCATTTGCAGAGGTTGCTGTCATAGCTCTTGCACCTGCTGCTTCGGCTCCTATACAAGCACTCATTGCGCTATGTTCACTCTCTACTGCAACAAATTCTGTATCAACTTGACCGTTACTTACAAATGTTGAAAAATATTGAGGAATTTCGGTTGATGGTGTAATAGGGAAGGCTGCAACTACATCAGGATTAATTTGACGCATAGCAATAGCTGATGCCTCATTTCCACTTAAACGTTCTCTAATACTCATTATTTACCAACTCCTTCCTTCATTTCGATTGCTCCAAAAGGGCATACTTTACTGCAAACACCACATCCTTTACAGTAATCATAATTAAAATTTTCTCTTTTACAAGTTTCTTTATTTACAGGAATAGAATCATCTGGACATACTGGCCAGCATAGGCCACATTGTTTACATTTCTCTTCAATCCAAACAGGATACATACTTCTCCAGTCACCTGTTTTAAATTCTCTAGCATTTCCTGCTTGATAAATAATTCCACCAGGTGTTAGATTTTCTACTGGTGTATTTTTATCTATATGCATATCTGCCATAATTTTCCACCTTTCTAGACCGTTAAGGCCTCTTGTTATATTTTTAGATATGTTAAAAAAGAATTATCACTTTTATTAATTTATTTTTGTTACCTCGTTTAAAGCCATTTCTAAAGCTTTCATATTTCCTTCAATAACTTCAGGTTTCTTAGCAAATTTATGGTTGAAAGAACTCCTCATATCATTTAAGAAATCTTTTTCATCCATAATGTTTGCAACTTTAACTATTGCTGCAAGCATTGGTGTGTTAGGAAAATATTTTCCTAAAGCTTCTTCAGAAATTTTTCTAGCATCTATGCGATAAATTCCTCCATTATATCCTTTTAAAACTTTTTTTAGATAATCGGCATCTTTTATAGTATTTATCACTATTGCACCAGATTCTTTTAGCCCCGCTGTAACATCAACACTTTCTAAAAGGGTATCATCGACTACGACAACATAGTCTGGTTCATAGATATTGCTATGAATAACAATAGGACTATTACTAATGCGGTTATAAGCAGTAATAGGCGCACCCATTCTTTCTGGACCATATTCAGGAAAGCCTTGAATATATTTACCAGTATTAAAAGCTGCATCTGCAAGCAAAAGTGATGCTGTTTTTGCGCCTTGCCCACCTCTACCGTGCCATCTAATTTCTAACAAATTTTCCATTAAATAACTCCTTATAAATATATTTAGGTTTTTAATAAGGGATTTACCTATAAACCTATTGTCTAAATAATTATATTTTTACAATTTTACAATAATTAGTAAAAATATAAAGAATGTACATATTTAACAAATTCAGTATATTATTAATTAACGAGCATGTCAAGAAAAATGAACAACAATTCAATTTTAGCATTTTTATAATATTAATATTTATTTAAATAGTACTATAATCTATCTGCAAACATTATTATTTTATGCAATAAAATTAGAAGATATTTTATTGACTTATTATAGTATTTTAGTATATTATATATTCAGGAAAGAGGGATTCAAATGAAAAAAATAAAAGAGTGCATAAAAAGTGATAAAGGATCTGTAACAACAGTTGTTTTAGTAACTATGTTGTTTTTTGTTGTAATCTTATCTACAGCATATATGGTAACGGCAACATTAAGGAAAAGCCAACTTAAAAGTGAAATAGCAATAAGAAATACTTATGAAAAAGATTTTGACAGAATAAATGAAATTTTAGATTCTATAGAACGGAAAGATAGAAGGAGTAACAATACCTGAAGGATATTATTATGTGGGAGGAACAAAGGACACAGGAATTGTAATTTCAGACGCAGAAGCAGACAAAGAAAAATATAAAGACCAAACAGATGTTGGAAAAGAAGGTTTAGTAGGAAACCAATGGGTATGGGTGCCAGTAGAAACTCCAAGTTCAATGTATGTAACAGCAGCTGATCCAATATCAATAACAGGAGGAACCACAAATGTAGTAAGTGGTGTAACAACAAGTAAATACACAGCATCAGGAATAATAAATGGAAAAAATAGAGGATTACCAAATGATACAAGTAGCTATAGAGAGCCAGACATAGTAGTAGGAAGTGATGGAAAACAATACGATGCAGTGGAAGCAAATTGGAGCGCAGCAGGATTTACTTCTTTAAAGAACATGGCAGAAACATTAGTAAAAGATTATGATGATATGATAAAAAGTTTAGAAACATATAAAGGATTTTATATAGG
>CALXBZ010000079.1 GCA_944386665.1 uncultured Clostridia bacterium | reverse complement strand
ACAGGAACAATTGATCAATTATATTTAGCACTAAGATTATCTATGGTAAACGAATTATCGGACGAAAAATTACCAATAATATTAGATGAAAGCTTTGCATATTTTGATAATAAAAGGTTAGAAAACATATTAAAA
Source organism: uncultured Clostridia bacterium (assembly GCA_944386665.1). GTDB lineage: Bacteria > Bacillota > Clostridia > TANB77 > CAG-508 > CAG-245. Next base: position 4,590 of record CALXBZ010000079.1, on the reverse strand, counting down.
TATCTAAAAAACGAATTAAGCATTCACCAAATTATAATATTTACATGTACAAAAAGAGAACAAGAAATATTAGACACTATTGGATTGAACTATAATCTAGTAGAACTATAGTATGAATACGCCTATAAGGCTTGAAAATTTGGCATTTTTGATATATAATATCAAGGTAAAAAAATTTAAATATTAAATAGAGGAGAATTTTATGTTTCAAAAATTAGAGGCAGTAGAAAGCAGATATGAGGAACTTAATAAAAAAATTGCAGATCCAGAAATAATTGCTAATCCAAGTGAATGGACAGAATACATGAAAGAGCATGCGGAAATAGAGGAAGTGGCATTAAAATATAAAGAATATAAAAAGGCACAACAAGACCTAAAAGAAGCAGAAGAAATGATGAAAGACCCAGAAATGAAGGAATTAGCAGAGGAGGAAGTAAGGACAAACAGAGAAAAACTTCCAAAGCTTGAAGAAGAGCTAAAAATATTACTTATTCCAAAAGATCCAGATGATAACAAAAACATAATCTGCGAAATAAGAGGTGGAGCAGGTGGTGAAGAAGCAGCACTATTTGCAGGAACTTTATTTAGAATGTATTCAATGTATGCAGAAAGAAAACATTGGAAGTTGGAAATATTAAACGAGAACGAAACTGGACTTGGAGGGTACAAAGAAATATCTTTCATGGTTACTGGAAAAGGAGCTTATAGTAGATTAAAATTCGAAAGTGGTGTACATAGAGTACAAAGAGTTCCTGAAACAGAAGCAAGTGGTAGAATACACACATCAACAGCAACAGTTGCAGTATTACCTGTAGTAGAAGATGTTCAAATAAATATAAATCCGGCAGATATCAAGCTTGAGGTATTTAGAGCATCTGGCGCAGGAGGACAGCATGTAAACAAAACTTCTTCTGCTGTAAGATTAATTCACATTCCAACCGGAATTATTGCAGAATGTCAAACAGAACGTTCACAAACACAAAATAGAGAATATGCAATGAAATTATTACAATCTAGATTATACGAAAAAGAAAAACAAGAAAGAGATTCAAAACTTGCAAATGAAAGAAAGAGTCAAGTTGGTAGTGGAGATAGAAGCGAAAAAATACGTACTTACAATTATCCACAAGGACGTATAACAGATCATAGAATAGGATTTAGCATATATCAAATGGAAGATTTCTTAAATGGAAACTTAGACGAAATGATAGATAATTTAACAGCAGCAGATAGAGCTGAAAAATTGCAAGGAGCTAATGAAGATTAGAATTTAAATCTTTATTTAGTATGGGACACTCCAACAGGGGTGCCTCATTTTTTTGCTCATTAAAAATAGCATTTGAGGAATTAAAAACAAGTTAACTAATATATTCTAATATCAAGATTAATATATGATATTAGGAGGAAATAAACTTGAGCGATTTAATAAGAGTTACTTTATTAGGGCTATTTTTTGGAACATTTGGAACAACAATTGGTGGAATAATTGGAGTTTTTTTTAAAAATCCATCAAATAAAATTCTAAGTTTCATATTATCTTTAGCAGCAGGATTAATGACTGCAATAGTAAGCTTTGATTTAATACCAGAAGCACTAAAAATATCATCAGTAACAAGTGTTATCTTAGGAATAATCTTAGGAATAATATGTATGGTAATTTGCGATCTTTTAGTCGAAAGAAGATTTTATGATAAAAATTATGGAAAAATAAATCAAATAGGAATTAAAGATAATCTACTCATGACGGGCATCATTACTAGCATAGGACTTGCAATACATAATTTCCCAGAAGGTTTAGCAATAGGTTCTGGTTTTGGAGCATCATTAACACTTGGATACTCCTTAGCTATTGCGATATGCATACATGACATACCAGAAGGAATATCGATGGCAGTACCTATGAAAAATGGAGGAATGAAAGCATCAAAAGTTATATATTATGTAGTACTATCAGGGATTACTACTGGAATAGGTGCTTTTATTGGAAAAATAATAGGCGAAATTTCAATTAATATTATAGCAATGTGCTTAAGTTTTGCAGCAGGGACAATGTTATATATAGTATCAGGCGAATTAACACCTGAATCGAATAAACTATATGATGGAAAAATAAAAGTATTAGGTAATATAATAGGATTTATACTTGGTTTACTAGCTGTAAATATATAATTATGCGAAAAAATTCGCATAAATTTTGATGTGTTCGCTTGAAAAGAAATTATATATACGATAGAATACAAATAAATGTTTTTTTTATCAAAAAACTGACAAACTAATTCATATTTTGAGGTGAAAACAATGCAAGAATTAATTGAAGGATTAAACGATAAACAGAAAGAAGCTGTGCTTGCAACTGAAGGACCATGTCTAATTATAGCAGGAGCAGGAAGCGGAAAGACCAAGGTATTAACGCATAAAATTGCATATGATATTGCAAATGGAATTAAACCATGGAACATATTAGCTATAACATTTACTAATAAAGCAGCAAATGAAATGAAAGAAAGAATTGAAAAATTAATAGGAGATGCGGCAAAAGATTTATGGATGGGAACATTCCACTCTATTTGTGTACGTATTTTAAGAAAGTACATTGACAGAATAGGATTCAAATCTGATTTTGTAATTTTTGACACTTCAGATCAGAAGACTTTAATAAAGGAATGTTTGAAAACTTTAAAAATAGATGATAAGATTTTTACCGACAGAGCTGTTCTTTCGGAAATAAGCAATGGAAAAAATGAGATGCTAGAACCAAAAGCATATGCAGTAAAATATTCTGGAGATTTTAGAAAAGAAAAAATAGCAGAAATATATGAAATGTATCAAAAAAAATTAAAAGAAAATAATGCAATAGATTTTGATGACATAATTAATTTTACAATAAAAATATTAAGTGAAAATCCTGATGTATTAGATTATTACACAGAAAAATTTAAATATGTACTAGTAGATGAGTACCAAGATACCAATAAAGCACAGTTTACATTAATATCATTATTTGCTTCTAAATACGGAAACGTTACAGCAGTAGGTGATAACGACCAAGGAATTTACAGTTTTAGAGGAGCTGATATTAGCAATATATTAAACTTTGAAAAAGATTTTCCAGGAACGAAAATAATTAAGCTAGAACAGAACTATAGATGCACAGGAAATATCCTAAAAGCTGCAAATGCTGTTATTAAACATAACGAAAACAAATATGATAAAAAGTTATGGACTGAAAATGAAGAAGGAAAACTTCCATGCTTATATAGCGGAGAAGATGAATATGATGAGGGAAGATACATAGTACAACAAATAGTTCATTTAAAAACAGAAGAATATTATAAAAATTCGGATTTTACTGTTCTATATAGAATGAATGCTCAATCAAGAGCAATAGAAGATATTCTAATGAGAGAAAGGATTCCATATAAAGTTATAGGTGGGCTAAAATTCTATGAAAGAAAAGAAATTAAAGACATAATTGCATATTTAAGATTAATACATAATACAGCAGATAACCTTTCTCTAAAAAGAATAATAAATGAGCCAAAACGTGGAATAGGAAAAACAAGCTTAGACCAAATACAAGAAATATCAGATAAAACTGGAACTCCAATGTATGAAATAATAAAGAATTCTCAAGAATATGGATTAAATAGAGTTTATACAAATTCAAGAGAATTTATTGAACAAATTGAAGAACTAAAAAATAAAAAATTAGAGTTAAAAATTTCAGACTTAATAAAAGAGACTTTAAGAAAAACCGGATATACTCAGGCCTTAGAACTAGAAAATAGTATAGAGGCAGAAACAAGAATTCAAAACTTAGAAGAATTCTTAACAGTCGCAATTGAATTTGAGGAAGAATCAGCAGATAATACACTTGCTGAATTCTTAGAGAATATAACACTTTCAAGTGATATAGATGGAATGGAAGACCAAGAAGATTCTGTAACATTAATGACATTGCATAGTGCAAAAGGGCTAGAATTCCCAGTAGTATTTTTAGTAGGAATGGAAGAAGGAATTTTTCCAGGATATAAATCGATTGGGGAACCAAAAGAATTAGAAGAAGAAAGACGCTTATTCTATGTAGGAATAACAAGAGCTAAGCAGTACTTATATTTAACATGTGCTAAACATAGAACAATATTTGGGTCAACCAGTTATAATCAAGTTTCAAGATTTGTAAAAGAAATTCCAGATGAACTACTAGAGGGATACGCAGAAACAGTTAATAATAGTTCATCAAATACTTTTGAAAACGAATTTAAAGATTCTGGCTACAGATGGAGTTATGGAAAAGGTCAAACTGTTAAAACGTACAAAATGACCGAAGAAGACAAAAAAGTTGCAGCAAAAGTTTATGGAAACACTAATAATGCACAAGCATTTCAATTTAGAACAGCTGAAAACTTCTTAAATTCAATAAAACAGAACAATCAAAGCAATGATGTTGATTTATCAAAATACAAAATTGGACAGAGGGTATATCATAAAAAGTTTGGAGAAGGTACAATCATGAACTTGGAAGAAGAAGGAAATGACATAAAGGTCGATTTACAATTTGATAAAGCTGGACATAAGAGACTAATGGCC
>CALXBZ010000078.1 GCA_944386665.1 uncultured Clostridia bacterium | reverse complement strand
AATGTAATCGTCAAAGCGATAGTAATTTGCACTAATCCACAGTGTCTATGTAGATATTATACAATGGATTTAAGAATAAAAAAATGTATAATGGACTACATGTTCATTATACGAGTAATTTGTGTAATAAACTACAACTAAACTAATTGTTTATCAAAGTAAACTAACTGTCGGTTGAGTTTGTGAAATATCTGTAATAAAATAGAATTAACAATCAAAGGAGGGATTTTATATGTCAAACAAAAATCTTGGAGAAATGATTAGTTCTTTAAGGAAAGAAAAAAATATGACACAAAATGATTTAGCAAAAAGAATGAATGTTACTGACAAAGCTGTGTCAAAATGGGAAAGAAATTTATCTTGTCCTGATATTAATTCTATTCCAAAGTTAGCTGAAATTTTAGGTGTTTCAGTTGAAGAACTATTAAATGCACAAGCTAAGCAGGAGAATAGCAAAGTAGATGAGATTATTAATATTGCTTTAATTGGAGTTAGTCTTGCAATGGGTATCTGTATTGTAATTACTTCTATATTAAAACAAATTGATGTGAATAATGCAATTACTATGTTAGGGATAGGACTGTGTGGTTTGTCAATTTATTCGTTAAAGAATAAAAAAGACAAACAATAAAAAATATGGGCTAGAATTTATAATTACTAGCCCTACAAATTACAATTTATAGATTAGTTTGAAAAAGGACTAATCTTATTTTATAGGTTGAATAAAAGGGGATAGGGGAATAGTCTATTTTTATTAAGAAAGATATAAAACATAAAACATAAAATATAAATTAATAATTTTAAAAATTTAAAATAATAAAATTTACAATTAAAAATTAATTAAGATTTTAAATTTTGTGCAAAGTTTTATTTATAAAAATTGATATTTAAAAAACGAACAAAAATTTTGATTACTAAAATAAATAAAATTAAAAAAATTATTTTCTAATTAGATATAATTTTTTATACTAATATATAAAAATAATTCATATATGTAAGACATTAAAATCGTTTTTAAGGCATTTTAATATTTAATTGAACAAGCTGTAATAAGCTTACATCAAGGAATAGCTGATTTTGAAGAAAGGTGCTTAAAACAAGTACTTTATTTTTGAGCCCTACTCCTTATTGCACAAAACTTTGATAATACAAAACCCCATGTAAACTGTTATTATGCATAGAAGGTTACATTTATTTTTTGAATTACATTGACAATCATTTAATAAAATGTATAATATAAACAATAGTTCTTTTAATTGTTATTGCAAAAGCACTAATAAAAATAAATGCTAATGGGACACACAATGAATTTACGAAAAAATGTGTAGAATATAAAAACTTATATGAAATTGAAGATTAAGGAGGTATTATCTTTTGAAACTAATTGACATAGACATAAAAACATTTAAAAAAGATATATATATAAATTATAAAAAAATGTTCCCAAGATTAGAAAGAAAATCATATAATCACCTAAAAAAATGCAGTGAATTAGGTATGAGTGATTTCATTGAAATAGTTGAGAATGATGATATTATTGGTTATATGATTTTAAATAAAATAAGAGATATTGAATATGTCCAATTAGATTATTTTGCAATATTGCCTAAATATCAAAATAAGGGTTATGGGACAAAAGCATTAGAATTATTAAGAAAAAAATATAATGATTTCAATGGAATATTTATTGAAGTAGAAAAAGTAGGATTAGCTAAAAATGAAATAGAAAATAACCAAAGAAGCCGTAGGGATAACTTTTATAGGAATATAGGCTTTATTACATTGAATTATGATTTTACTTTATATAAGGTGATATATACACCATATATTCTTTTTACTAAAAATGAACGCGAAGACGAAAAAGAAATTGTTAATAAAATGTTTAAATTGTATTATACAACCGTTTGTATGAATAATTTAAAGAAATTCAATAAATATTGCAGTTTTAAAAAATGTTTAAAGTAATATATCAAGTGAAAGAACATTTATATGCGAAAGAAATTAAGGAGAAGTTAAATGAAAAACATTCTAATTATGGGGATAGGACGAGCTGGAAAAACCACTTTGAGTAATATGATAAAAGATAAATATAATAGTTATAATTTAATACATAGTGACTCACTTAAATGGGCAATGATTAGAGCTAAGGATGAAGAAGAATATTATAGAAAAAATGTAGATAAACAAAAAGAATTTGAACATGGAATTTATTTTCAAAGAACCCTTTTAGAGTTATATAATTCTCTAATAAGAAATGACACTAGAGAATATGGATACATATTAGAAAGTGGACAACTCCACCCCAAGATAGTAAGGGAAATGATAGACTTTAACAAAACTATTGTAATATGTTTAGGTCTAGGAAACTTAACAGTAGAAGATATGGTAGAACAATGCTTAGAATATGACACTGAAAACAGTTGGACTTATGGATTACCGAGAGAATATTTAAATGAACATGCAAAAGGCTGGTTTTCTGATAATGAAATGCTAAAAACCGAATGTCCTAAATACGGCGTCAAATATTATGATACATCTAAAAACAGAATACAAACTTTAAATAGGATTATGAATGAAATATTAAAATAGGTAAATTAATAATAAAAGAAGGAATAATGGAAGAGTAGGAGAGAGGGGCAGTTTGGAAGAATTAGAGATTTTTTTAATAATAAATATAATTTCAAAACTAAACTTACAATTCTACAAAAAAATTCTATATAATAATTTTTACAAAACAAAATAATAAAAATTAAAAATATTAAAATATAAAATTAGTATAAAAAATTATTAAATTAAAATTTTTAACTTTTGTGTAAAGTTTTAGATTTATAAAAAATAAAAATTTTAAATTTACCAACAAAATTTTCAAACATTTATAATTAATAAATTTTGATAATAAAATTTTGTTTATAATTTATAAATTACTAATTTAAAATTCATTATACTAACTATGTAAAATATTTTAATTATTAAACACGTTAAAATCGTTTTTAAGACATTTTAATATTAAAGTTAACAAGTTGATTGCTTATAAATTACAGCTTAAAATAACTATTATATATAATAGCCGTTAAAACTTGTAAAAATGCTGATTTTCATAGATATTTAAAAAAGCACAAAAAAGTGCAAAAAAAGCGACGCACGAGAATCGTTTTTAAGCCGTTTTTATTTTTAGGACATATAGTTTGTTGTCTAAAAAATAGGCAAAATATTGAAATATAAGGATTTATAAATTTTTTGAAAAAATAATCTGAACTTATATGAATTTTTTATAAATTATGTGGTTAAAATAATGAAAAAAAATCCAACCAAGAATAATAAAAAAATTGAAGCTCCAAAATCGATTTTAAGGAGTTTTTATTAAAAAGTAGTATAAGTTATTGTTTAAAAAACAAGCTATAATTGGCTTATATCAAGGAATAGCAGATTTTGATAGGTAGGTACTTAAAACAAGTGCTTTACTTTTGAGCCCTATGCCTTATTGCGCAAAACTTTGATTTTGTGCAATGTTATATCTGCAATCCTATATATATTCCCCCTCTCTACTACATAAATAGTTTAATACAAAAACCTCATTTTTAATTAGAGGCTTTTGCATTATTAATTCTATGTAATACTAAAATCTATTCTTGTGTATTCTTGTCGTGTGCCAACACTATTTTTATTTTTTCTATAAATTCGTTATTATTTTTAGTTGTAACCATTTGATTTATTAATTGTTCTGTTACATCTGCAACAGGCATACTAGACAATGCTTTTCTTAAAGCAAATACAGCATTTAGTTCTTCTTGAGTAAGAAGCTTCTCTTCCCTTCTCGTTCCAGATTTGTTTATATCAATTGCTGGGAAAATTCTTTTTTCTGATAAAGATCTATCCAAATGTACTTCCATGTTTCCTGTACCTTTAAATTCTTCGAATATTACTTCATCCATTCTACTTCCAGTATCAACTAAGGCTGTTGCAAGAATTGTTAGACTTCCCCCATTTTCAATATTACGAGCTGCACCAAAAAACTTTTTTGGTTTGTGCAATGCTGCTGGATCTAAACCTCCAGATAAAGTTCTTCCAGATGCTGGAATTACTAGGTTATAGGCTCTTGCAAGTCTTGTTATGCTATCTAATAATATAACTACATCTTTTCCTTGTTCTATAAGTCTTTTAGCTCTTTCTAGCACCATCTCTGCTACTTTTACATGATGTTCTGGCAATTCATCAAATGTAGAGTATATTACATCTCCTTTGATAGATCTTTTCATGTCTGTAACTTCTTCAGGTCTTTCATCTATTAATAAAACTATTAATTCTACTTCAGGCTGATTTGTAGTTATGCTATTTGCTATCTTTTTTAATAATGTGGTTTTTCCAACCTTTGGAGGAGCCACAATCATTCCCCTTTGCCCTTTTCCTATAGGACAAATCAAATCTATTATTCTCATTGAATATTCGTTTGGAACGGTCTCTAATTTAATTTTTTCTTCTGGATATATAGGTATAAGATCGTCAAATTTCTTTCTTTTATATGCTTTTTCTGGTGCTTCTGAATTAACTTCTCCTACAAATATAAGTGCAGGAAACTTTTCACCCTCTTTTGGAAGCCTTGCAATTCCCTTTATTTTATCTCCGTTGTCTAGTCTAAATCTTCTTATTTGTACAGGAGAAATATATACATCTTTTGGGCTTGATAGGTAGTTTTCGCCTCTTAAGAAGCCATAACCATCTGGCAATACTTCTAATACTCCTTCTGCAATAAAATCGTCTTCATTGGTTAATTTGTAAGCCAATGTAGAATCATTTTTTGCATTTTCTTCTATTTGAAATTTTGAGCTAGGTGAAGAAATTGGTTGAGATGCAACTTCCTCATCTTGATTTG
>CALXBZ010000077.1 GCA_944386665.1 uncultured Clostridia bacterium | reverse complement strand
CAAAGAAAAAATTAAGTCCAAAATATTTGGAAGAAAGGATTATACAATGAAAATAAACATGAAAAAAATATTTTTTTTTTTTTTAATTCTTGCTGTAATTGTTGCAATTATTTTGTATTTTGTAAAAAGCAAAAAACAAAATTCATTATATGAAGAATATGAACCAGAAGAAGAAATTTCGGAGGAACAAGAGAGACAAACTATGATTTCTTTATACTTTATTAATAAAACTACTAGGAAGGTTGAACCTGAAGCTAGACTAATTGATGTAAAGGAATTAATAACAGACCCATATACGAGAATAATAAATATGCTTATAGATGGACCCAAAAATGATAACCATGAAAAAGCTATTCCTGAAGGAACAAAATTACTTGGAGCAAGCATGGAAGGGGATATATTAAAGTTAAATTTTTCTACTGAGTTTGTAGATAATCATAAGGGGGGGAAAGAAGAAGAGAAAAATACTATAGAAAGTATAGTAAATACAGTTACAGAATTAACCGAAGTGAATGCTGTTAAAATATTAATAAATGGAGAAGAAAATAAAAAGTTCAAAGATGGAGAAGTAGATTTTTCTCAGAATTTTATAAGAAATGATTAAGGATAAGACTTAAAAAATATAAAATTAAGATTTCAAAGCAATCAAAATTGCACAGAAATCTTAATTTTTTATTTAAAAAAACAAAATATTCTATATAAGTTACAAGCTTTTTGAAAGTTGCGTAAAAAATTTTCTACACAAAATAATGAACAAGAAATACAAGAATTATGTTTATTATTGCAAAAATTATTTTTTATATAAGGATTGCAATTTTTAAAGCATAAATTATTTTCATGACTATAAATTTTATTACCATTATTCATATATAGGATTATTCCTTTCTTAATTTTGTTGAGTTTAGTATATTAAGTCTATAGGACTAAATATGTGAGTTTAAGAATGTATTATTTTATGTTAGTCTATTTACATAATTAGATATTTAATATATAATATTATCTAAAATAAAAAAGGTTAATAAGATTAATTATGTAAAGAAAAACTGAATTAAGAAAGGATATAAAATTGACAGAAGAATTAGAACTGAAAGAAAATGAAAGAATAGATGATTTACAATATAAAGGGTTAAAGGTTATTCAAAATAATAAAGGATTTTGTTTTGGAATTGATAGTGTGATACTATCAGATTTTGCAAAAAATATTAAAGATAATAGTAGAGTTGTTGATTTAGGAACAGGAAGTGGAGTAATTGGCTTGCTTCTATGCAAAAAGACTAAACTAAAAGAAATAATTGGAATAGAAATTCAAAAAGATGTTGCAAATATGGCCAAAAGAAGCATAAGATTAAATAATCTTGAAAACATGTTTCAGATAGTAAATGAAAATATAAATGATATATTTGTACAAGGAATTTTAAATAAAAACCAATATGATGTTGTTGTAATGAATCCACCATATAAAGAAGTGGGGACTGGAAAACAAAATGAAGATGAAGTAAAATTAATATCAAGGCATGAAATAAAAGCTAAATTATCGGATTTTATCGCTACAGCATCTAATTTGCTAAAAGATAAAGGAGAAGTTTATATTGTACATAAACCAGAGCGCACAATTGACATAATGCAAAAAATGAGAGAAAACAAAATAGAACCAAAAGAAATGAAAATAGTATATCCATATAAAAACATAGAAGCGTCATTAATATTGATAAAAGGCGTAAAAGGTGGCAAAAAGTTCTTTAAGATAATGGAGCCATTATATATATACGAGAATAATGGTGAATATACAGAACAAATTAAGCAGATATACAATGAAAATAATTAATAAAGAAAGGTATGTGTAGTATATAAATTTTTATTATATTATACGAGGAATAGTTTTATGACCGGAAAATTATATTTAATAGCAACTCCTATAGGAAATTTAGGGGACATAACATATAGAGCAGTTGAAATTCTCAAAACTGTTGATTTAATAGCAGCAGAAGATACAAGACATTCGCTAAAACTGCTTAATTATTTAGACATATCTAAACCAATGATTAGCTATCATAGACATAATGAAGATACTAAAACAAAAGAACTAATAAAAATATTAAAAGAAGGTAAAAACATTGGACTTATTACTGATGCTGGAACACCTGGAATATCGGATCCCGGAGAAGAAATTGTAAAAGAAGCTATTAAAGAAAATATAGAAATAGTACCAATTCCAGGCGCATGTGCGTTAATAAACGCATTGATAGCGTCTGGATTAAATACAAAGGAATTTGCGTTTTATGGATTTCTTCCTCTTGACAAAAAACTACGAAATGATAAATTAGAAGATATTAAAATTCAAAACAAAACTATAATTTTTTATGAAGCACCACATAGATTAGAAAAAACACTTAAAGAAATGTTAGGGATATTTGGCGATATTGAAATAGTAATTGCAAAAGAGATTACAAAAATTCATGAGAAATTTATTAGAGAAAGAATATCAAAAATATTAGAAAACCTTGGAGATGTTAAGGGAGAACATATTATACTGTTTGAAATGCACAGCAAAACGGAAAAAGAAAAAGAAACGGAAAGATTAAATAATATGACTTTGGAAGAACAATATCAGTATTATGTAAATATTGGATTGGCTAAAAAAGAAATTATAAAAAAAATTGCAAAAAATAACAAAGTGCCTAAAGATGAAATATACAAACAATTTTTAGATAAGTAAAAAATAAGTAGTAATATAATACTACTTATTTTTGTATATTATCCTACATGTTTGATATATTTTGCGTACATTTTGCACAAATTAATTTTCCTTTATAGGATACAACATTTTTGGCGCTACCACAAAATACACAAGTATCTTCATGCTTTTTTAAAACAATTGAAGAACCATCTACATATATTTCAATTGGATCTTTTTCTGCTATCTCCAATTTATTTCGTAATTCTATAGGAATAACTATTCTTCCAAGCTCATCTACGCGTCTAACAATTCCAGTTGATTTCATATTTATTTTCCCCCTATAACAAAATTCGACAACAATCTACATTTATAGTAACATATAACACGGTAAAAAACAAGTAAAAATCACAGAAAATTAACGAAATTGTTTCAAAATAAAAGAAATAGTTGCAAAAGTTTACTATAAAAGAAAAATTGACTTAAATATAAAAAATGCAATTAACTAAACTAAAGAGAGTTATCAAAAAGTTATAGAGAATATAAAATGAAATAGCGAATATATTGAATATATAGAAACAGTAAAAACAAATTATTAAGCTAAACTTATAGCTCATGAAAGGAAAGAGCTTTAATATGTTAAATAAAATTTGGCCATTTTTTATAATTATTTCTTTTATATTTGCAATTATTACAGGCAATATTGAAAGATTTAATAATTCAATATTTTCCTCATGTGCGCAGGCAGTTGACCTTAGCATAAAATTGTTTGGAACAATGTGTCTATGGAATGGTATTATGAAAATAGTACAAGAATCTTCTCTTATAAAGAAATTAAGTAATATAATAAGTCCTCTAATGAAATTCCTTTTTCCTAATATGAAAAAAGGCGATAAGGAATATGAAGAGATAACAATAAACATAATTGCAAATTTACTAGGAATAGGAAATGCTGCTACACCATTAGGGCTAAAGGCAATGAAAACAATGCAGGAAAAAAATCCAAATAAAGAAAGAATTACAGATTCTATGGCAATGTTTATCGTTTTAAATACAGCATCATTACAGCTAATACCAACAACTGTAATTGCACTAAGAGCATCTCTAGGTTCCGCAAATGTAGCTCAAATTATTTTACCTGTTTGGATATCAACAATTATAGCAGATATAGCAGGAATTACAGCTAGTAAAGTATTAATGAAAAAGTTCTAATAAGAGATTAATATACATTAGTGGATTAAATTAATTAAAAGTTATTATAAAAGAAAGGATTAGCTAATGAAAATAATAAATTACATATCTACACTAGCAATTCCAATTGTTATTATAGTAATTATTTTTTATGGCATATTAGATAAGAAAAAAATATATGATATTTTTATTGATGGTGCTAAAGAGGGAATGGGAATAGTAATAAATATTTTTCCAACACTTTTAGGCATATTTTTGGCAGTAGGAGTACTAAGGAGCTCTGGACTTTTAGAAATAATAACTAATATATTTTCTTTTTTTACTAATAAAATAGGCTTTCCAAGTGAAGTTGTTCCTCTAGCATTATTAAGACCTATATCAGGAAGTGCTTCTTTGGCTGTTGCAACAGATATAATGACTACATATGGAGTAGATAGCAAAATTGGTTTAATAGCGTCAACAATAATGGGGTCAACGGAAACCACTTTTTATACAATAGCTGTTTACACAAGCAGTATAGGAGTAAAGAAAATAAGATTTGTATTAATTGCAGCATTAATAGCAGATATTGTTGGAATGTTAGCATCCGCTATTATGTGGAATTATATCTTATAAATAAAAGCAACTGTTTGCATTTTGCAAACAGTTATTTATGATATGTTTCATTATTAGATATTTTAAAGGCTCGATAAAGTTGTTCTAATAAAAATATTCTAATTAGTTGATGGGGAAAAGTTAATTTAGAAAAACATATTTTTTCATTACAAGCAGACAAAACTTTATTAGAAATTCCTAAGCTTCCCCCAATAATAAAAGTAATATTACTGCTTGAAATAGAAAGGTTTGATATTTCTTTAGAAAAAGCAATAGAATCAAATTCTTTTCCTTTCAAATCTAAAGCTATAACATAGGAATCTTTTTTTATATGGGATAAAATATTATTTCCTTCTTTTTCTTTTATATCATTTTCAATTTTTTCATTAGTTTTATCAGGAATTTTTTCATCAGCAATTTCTGTAATACTAAGA
>CALXBZ010000076.1 GCA_944386665.1 uncultured Clostridia bacterium | reverse complement strand
CAGGAGCTTGCCAAAGTTATTATGAAGCAATAATGGAAGCCGGCGCAAACTTTGCTTCATCTCCAGCAAGAATATTAATAGACTTTAAAGATCCTTTAATAGTAGCAGAAAAAATCGCTACAACAGATTCTAATAAATATATAACAATTGAAAATATAAAAGATGAATTAAGAGATGGAGAGAATGGAATTAGCGGAATTGGTTCTATAGGGAAAAAAAGAATACCATAAAAATATCTATAATACAAAGATATATTAAGATTGATTTTTAAAATGTAACATAATTGTAATAAAAAAGAGAAAAAACCTTGAAACAGTATTAAAATAGCGTGTTAGAAAACTTTGACATTGTTTTCTATATTTTGACTTATTTCGCAAAAAATGCTATAATTAGTACATCTTAAAGGAGTGGTGATATAGCATGTTTTATCCAAATGACATTACAAATCTAAAAACAGATATTAGTGAGAAAATTGGACAAAAGATAATAGTGAAGGGTTCTTTAGGAAGAAATAGACCATTTGAAAAAGAAGCAACTTTAGAAAAGGCATATCCAAGTATCTTCATAGTTAAATACGATGAAAACCAAAGAAATGTAACATATAGTTATACAGATATATTAACAAGAACAGTAGAGCTTCAAGTATTTGATGGACAAAATTATTGTTCTATTATGCCACCAGATGTTGAGCCTAAGAAAAAAAAGAAAGAATATAATATAAAATAAAAAAATTCCTAAAAATAGGAATTTTTTTTTTGCTCTGAAATATACATGAATTAAGATTAATGGGGTAAAGGTTGTAAAATATATTCTTTTCCAACCGAAGTGTGCCTCGGAAAGGAATGCGATAAGAAATGACTATAAAATTATCGAAAAATAATTTATGCATAAATCAAATTATGGGACAAAAAAGTGAAAAAATAACAGTAGAAGGAGATGAGATTGTTCCAGATGTGAAGCCAGACGTGCTAAGCATTATTTCAGCAAATGGAAACATATGTGTATATAAGAAAGAAATACAAGACGGAAGAGTAAAAATAGACGGAAGTATAAATGCTTATGTAATTTACGTTGCAGATGATGAACAAGCAAGCATGAGAACTATAAATACAAATATTGATTTTTCTAAAAGCATAGAAATGAAAGGAATAAAAACAAATATGCAATTAGAAAGCAGAGCTGAATTAATAGATTTAGAATGTAAAATATTAAATGGCAGAAAAATTAATTTAAAAGCTAATATGCAATTTGATTTAACGTCATATTCGAATGAAAGTGTTGAGTATATAGATTCAATAGAGGACAGAAAAGATATACAACTATTAAATGAAAAAATGAATATTAATTCATTAATAGGAACCGGGACAACAAGAGTATACGCCAAAGATACAGTTGCTATAGACAATGTTGATAATTTGTCTGAAATAATGAAAGTAAGTATATCATTAGAAAGTAAAGAAACTAAAATAAGCTATAATAAAGTTCTAACAAAAGCAGACACTGTATTGAAAATTATGTATTTAACAGATGATGGAAGAATAAATACTGCAAATGCTACAATTCCAGTAATGGGATTTATAGATATGCAAGATGTAAGTGAAGAAAATATATGCGATGTATCATATGAATTAAAAAATATAATAATTAAACCTAATAATGTAGAAGAACACTCTGTGCATGTAGAAGCAGAAATAGAAGTATTTTGTGCTGTATATAGAAAACAAGAGATAAATATAATTCAAGACCTGTACAGTAAAACAACAGAAATAAATTATACCAAAAAGACAATGAAAGTAATAAAAGACAAAAGTGAAGTTAATGAAATACTAAACATAAGAAAACAAGAAAGAATAGATGAAATAAAACAAAATAAAATATATGATGTAGAAGCAAAAACGTCAATTATAAACAGTCAAATAGAAGACGGAAGAATAAATTATAAAGGTGAAATCAATTTTACTTTTATATATGCAGAAGAAAATTCATTAAGAGTAAATGCAAAGACCTTAGTAGAACCATTTGAATTTTCCGTAACATCCACAAATATAAGTAATAAAGATAGAGTGGAAACTAATGTTGGACTTATGAAAAAAGATTTTGTTATAATGCCAGATGGAACGATTGATATAAAGGTAGATTTAAATTTTAACTTAAATATTATAAAAGAAAGTGAAATAAATTTAATAGAAAGCATAAACGAAATAGAAGCGAGCAAAAAAGAAACATTTAGTATAGTTGTTTATTATACAAAAACAGAAGATACATTGTGGAAAATTGCAAAACGCTTTGGAAGCACTGTTGATGAAATAGTTAGAGTAAACAGTATAGAAAATCCAGATGTAATAATGCCAGGAGAACAATTATTTATACCAAGATAGTTAGTGGCAGGCAAGAGGAAATACCTTATGCAAGAAAGTAAAATATATTCAAGGCCAAGATTTATATTTTTTAAGCAATCTGGTAACAAGAGAAATACAACGAAACAAAAGAAAGGACAGTTATTTTCTATTGTAGTAATAATATTAATAGCAATTCTAACTTTTTATGGAATCACAAAAGCGATTAATCCTATAATAAATGAAATGTGTATTACCAAAGCAAAAAATATTGCAACACAGATATCTAATGAAGAAGCCACAGTAATTATGAATAAGTACACATATGATGATTTGATTACAATTATAAGGGATGCTGATGGAAATATAAAAATGTTACAAACTAATACAAAAAGCATTAATCAAATAATGTCCGACATACCAGTAAATATTGTTAAACGATTTGAAGAAAAAAATAATGAAGATATTTACATATATTCCGGAAGTATTTTAGGATTAAAGATTTTTTCGGCAGTAGGCCCAAAAATTCATATAAAGATTGCTAACATTGGAAATGTAGATACGAAACTAGAATCAGATTTTAAAGCACAAGGAATTAATCAAACATTACACAGAATCTATTTAATATTAACTTGTGAAATTACTATATTAACACCATATGATACAATCAAGCAAAGAATTGAAAATCAAGTACTAATTGCAGAATCTGTGATTGTTGGCACTGTTCCATATTTTTATTATAATGAGTGAAATAAGCAAAAATTGAAAAAAAAGATAAAATATGGTATAATAAATTTATATAGTCGCACGCGATTTTGTATTAATCAATCGGAGGGAATAACATGACGTATTTCATTATGGTGAGCATTATTGTCATTGGCCTGATTTGTGTCAGTATCAAAGCACTGATTACAATCGGCTGGATCTTGACAGTGGCTGTTCTGGTGAGCTGGCTTGCCAGTAAGATCTGTGAAATGCTGGACTTGTTTGGGGCGTACAAATTCTTCTACTATGTGTGGTTCTTTGGACGGATTCCAGCGGCAATTCTAGTGGTTTTAGATCTGATTGTCAGAATGATTGTTAATTGATTCATGGCTAAACTCTGAAGCGAAAAAGACAACATTAGTTGCAAGTATAATTATGCTTGTAACTATGTTGTTTTTTGATGGATAGATATTGTTATGCATAAAAAATAACTCTGCTACTCTAAAAAATAGCAGAGTTATATATTTGATTAATTTACCGATTAACGGTATAGAATTATCTCTTAGAGAATTGAGGAGCTTTTCTAGCTTTCTTAAGACCATATTTCTTTCTTTCTTTTGAACGAGAATCTCTTGTTAAGAAACCATTTGATTTTAGTACTGGTCTATATTCTAAGTTAGCTGCATTTAATGCTCTTGCAATACCATGACGAATTGCTCCAGCTTGACCAGAGAATCCTCCACCTTTTACTGTACAAACTACATCAAATTTGTCTAATGTATTTGTAACTGTTAAAGGTTGTTTAACTATAACTTTTAGAGTTTCTTCTCCGAAATATTCATCTAATGCTTTACCATTAACTGTAATATCTCCTTTTCCGCTCATTATTCTAACTCTAGCGATTGAACTTTTTCTTCTTCCTGTACCATTAAAAACTACTTGTTCTTTTTTTGTTCTAGGCATTTCTATATTTCCCTCCTAATTAAAAATTCCATACTTCTGGTTTTTGAGCCATATTTTCATGTTCTGCTCCAGCATATACTCTTAGCTTTTTAGCCATTTGTCTTCCTAAACTATTATGAGGAAGCATTCCTGTTACAGCTAAAGTCATCATTTTTTCTGGTTTATTAGCTAACATATCTTTAGCTTGAACTTCCTTCATTCCACCTATATATGAAGAATGATGTCTATATATTTTTTGTGTAGCTTTGTGTCCTGTTAAAACTATTTTTGAACAATTTATGATAATAACATGATCACCAGCATCCATATTAGGAGTGTAAGTTGGTTTGTGTTTCCCTCTTAATAATTTTGCGGCTTCTGTTGCAACTCTTCCTAATGGTTTGTTAGCAGCATCAATTATATACCATTTTCTTTCTATTTCATCTTTTTTAATACTATAAGTTGTATTATTCATGGTAAAAAATACCCTCCATTTCAATTATTATTATATATATGAAATCATAATATAAAAACTACCGGGGAGAAGCTTTTATATATGTCATACTCAATTATGCTTTAATATTTTATTATAAAATACGATAAAAGTCAATACTAATGAACGATTTTTTTAAAAACACTTGACATGTTTTAAAATTTATAGTAAAATAAATATCGTTCAAGAAGAAGCAATCCACTTCTCACCTTAGCAAAGTAGCAAAAGGTAGATTTTAATATATATCTGTAAATATTTATAGATTAAATTGTGTGGGTTGACTTTTTTGAGTCAATCTTATTTTTTTGGGGGTGTTTTTTATAAAACAAGAATTACTAATTAATGAAAAAATTAGAGCAAAAGAAGTTCAATTAATTGGAGCAAATGGAGAAAAGTTTGGAGTGGTATCCTTAGATGAAGCTTTGGATAAAGCTGCGGAGGCTAAATTAGACTTAGCCTTAGTATCACCAAATGCTGAACCACCAGTTTGCAAACTTATGAATTATGGAAAATATAAATTCGAACAAGCTAAAAGAGAAAAAGAGGCAAGAAAAAATCAAAAAACATTTGAATTAAAAGAACTTAGAGTTACACCAAACATAGAACAACACGATTTTGAATTTAAAGCAAAAAATGCAAGAAAGTTTTTGGAAGATGGAAACAAAGTAAAAATAACAGTTAGGTTCAGAGGAAGAGAACTAAACTATGTTAAAGCAGGAGAAGAAACTTTAAACGAATTTGTAGAAAATTTATCTGATATTGCAATCGTTGAGAAAAAACCTCTATTAGAAGGAAAGAATATGTTTGTAATATTAGCTAGAAAAATAGAAAAATAAGAATATTTATAGTTATAAACTATTTATATATTATACAGGGAAAATCCCAAAATATTTAAGGAGGAAAAAATTATGCCAAAATTAAAAACAAATAAAGCTGCTAAAAAAAGATA
>CALXBZ010000075.1 GCA_944386665.1 uncultured Clostridia bacterium | reverse complement strand
TATTTATTTTTATTTTCGTCTCCACTTGGTAATGCTGGAACATCTAAAACAATTCTTACTTTCATTATATACTTAATTGTTCTAACAAATTTACTTTGTTTAAATCTTTGCCATAATGAAGGTTTTACATCTACTCTTGTTGACTCATAATATTGTGTATCTTGTGCAGTTTGAGGTTGTTCTACAACTTCTTTAACAATTGGCTGAACTGTTTCTTGTTTAGCATTTTCTTGTGCAGTCTCAGCAAAATCTTCTTGTGGTGCAGGAATTAATTTTAATGCATCAGCAACTTCAATTCCTATATAACTTAATGCCTTTGATCTATCTTCAATTCTCTCCATATCTATTTCAATGTGTAAATTTGATTCTAAGTTTGCAATTCTTGCGTTTATTAATTTTAAAGCATCTTGATAATTTTGAGACTTATCTGATTTTGCTCTTCCTAAAACGCCTAATGTATCTAATATGTCTTCCGAAAAATCTGATGACATTTCTTTTATTGTTTCTTTCCAGCCTTCTTCTTTATTTACAACTATATTTAAAACGCTTTTTAATTCTCCAGCTAATGCTATATTTTTTTCTCTTTGTCTAATTAGCTCTTCTATTTGTTTTGTATTCTCTTCGAATTCATTTGTTGCAAATTCAACAAGACCATAAGCAGCTTTATACACACTCTTTGGGAAGTTTTTCTTTTTAGGATATTCAATTAAATATGTTTTTATAGATTCTACCAAATCTTTAAAGAATGCATCATCTTCTAATTGTACAATTTGTTTTTTACTATTAGGGTCTATCATTCTTTGTACTTTTGTTATATTTGATAGTATTTTTTCTTCGGTTATTACCATTCTCACATTTACTATGCCAGACTTAGACATTGTAAAATTCCTCCTCTTCATATGTATCGCTAAATTATAAGCTAATTATATATTATTCAACAAAAAAATACAATAGTTACGGCTTCTTTTTTTATTACACTTTTCTAACATTATTGTTACAAAAATATTACAGTAGTTATATCTTATTTTTTTCAACTACTGTAATATTCTTTACAAATTTATTTTCTTATATTCAGCTATTTTTGAGCATTTCCTTTATTAATTTCTGCAAATCTTTTTATTTTCATTGTTGTAGTTTTTTCGAATTCATCTTTCTTAATTTCAATTTGCTTTACGGCTTTGTATGATGTAAGCTTTTTATTATTCTCTTTAACTTTATTCCATATTATTTTATATATTTCTTCATCTGATAAATCTTTTCCATATAACTCTTCTATTTTTTCATAGTTTGGAATAATTTTTGCTGTTATTATTAGTTCTTTATCATGATCATTTTCTTCTGATTCTTTCTTGCCATAAACCATACATTCTGAAATTTCTGGTATATTTCCTAATGTTAATTCTATTTCTTCTGGATAAATGTTCTTTCCATTTTGAGTTACTATAACATTTTTGCTTCTTCCTGTTATATAGATATATCCATCTTCATCCATTCTGCCTATATCACCTGAACAGAAATATCCATCTTGCATTACTTTAGCTGTTGCTTCTTCATCTTCATAATATCCAAGCATAACAGTTGGACCTTTTATTAGTATTTCTCCTTCTCCTGCTTCATTTGGATTAAGTATTTTTATATCTGTATCTTTTACAGCAATACCTGTTGAAGCATATCTTGATGGTTCATATTCTGGTGTTAAAGCTGCTATTGGAGCTGTTTCTGTAAGACCATACCCTTGTAGGAATTTTATTCCTATGTCTTCTACCCATTTAGCTATTTTTGCATCTATTGGTGCAGCTGCAGAAACAATAATTCTTATATTACCACCTAAATTATCTAATATTTCTTTAAATACTTTTCTCTTAATGTCTATGTTAACATTTTTTAACAAATTTGTAACATGTATCATAGAATTTACTAAACCATCTTTTTTACTCTTCTTTATAGTTTCATTTATCTTTTTATATAATGTTTCTATTAATAGAGGTACCGCTAGCATAGCAGTTGGCTTAGCCTCTTGCAAATTTGGAACAATGTATCTTAATCCTTCACACACTGCAACAGAACATCCACATGCAAATGGCAATAAAAATCCAATAGTAGACTCATATGTATGATGAAGTGGTAGAACAGAGAATAATCTGTCTGTTTCATATAATTTTACTAATTCAGATACTGCATTAATGTTAGCAGCTAAATTTTTACTGCTTATCATAACTCCTTTTGACTTTGATGTAGTTCCTGATGTAAATATTAGCATTTTAAATTCTTCCGGATCAATTTCAATATTCATATAAGAATTGTCGCCATTAGCTAAGATTTCTTTTCCTTCTTGAATTAAGTAATTAAATCCCATATGTTTATCTACTATATGATCATCTGAATCCATTTCTATAAAATATTTTACAGTTGGTATATTGTTTTCTATTTTTTTAATCGCATCTTTTTTCTTTTCTGAATATATTACAGCTGTTGCTTTTGATCTATTTATTACATTTTCAAGTTCATTTTCTGGTAATTCTTTATCTATTGGAACGACTATTCCAGCTCCACATAACATTGTGATATAAGATACATACCAATCATATGTAGTTTCACTTACAATAGCTACTTTAGCATTTTTAGGTAACATTTTTATTAGCTTTGAACCTAATGCAACAACATCTTCTCCAAATTGTTTATATGTATATTCTTTATATGGATCTTTATGATTTGGTTTTTGTAAAATTAAAGTATTATTAGCATAGTTTTCCATAGAATGAATAAATATTTCTTTTACTGTTTTATATTCTGTTGATGGATAAGGTTGATGTTTTTTGTTTTTCTTATTTTCAGCCTCTTTAATTTTTTCATAATCAATTTTTACATTTTCTACATCTGGAATATCATTCATTTTTATTTTATTAAATTTGAAATTTGGTATTTTAAAGTCTCTTAATATCCTCATTTTTATTCTCTAGCTAGTTTTTATCTAACTTTCTCCTTTCTATATAGCAGGTCTATTATTTCTCTATTTTACTTCTAGTTATCTCTTTAGTTTTCTTATAAATGTTTTCTCTATTTCAGAATATAATTCTAAAACATTAATTTCTTTGTCCATTCTCATTCTGTAGATTAGACTCGAACAAGTAAATCCAAATATTCCAGACGCTATAACATTTTTATCGCCATCTGTTATTTCTTTTTTATTTATTCCTTCTTCAACAATTTGTTCTATCATCTGAATATATTCAAATATGTGTTTTTTGCATAGTGAACTTCTTGGCCCACTTCCCCATATTTCACTAAGTACTATTGTCATAAAATTTTCATATTTCACTAAAACTTTAATTTCTATTAATATGATTGCTTTAATTTTATCTAATGAATTTTCTAATTTTTCAGTCTTTATTTCTATACTATTTTTTAATAATTTTACTCCCTCTTCAATTAAAAATTCAAATATTTCTTCTTTGCTTGAAAAATGATAATATAGAGTTCCTTTAGCAACTCCAACATTTGCTGTTATTTCCTCTATGCTCGTTGCTTCATATCCTTTTTCTGCAAATAATCTTAAAGATGTTTCAAATATTTTTCTTTTCGTTTTATTCATTTATATCACCTATAACAAAATAGTCCCTTATGATTATACTATATTTTTATTAATGTTTGCAATATTCCGAACGGATAGTCAATTATTTATTTTTTTTCTTTTTTCTGCCATCTAATGTATCTAAATTATCTAGAGCTTTTCCTGTTCCAAGAGCAACACACGATACAGCATCTTGAGCCACCATAACTTGTATCCCAATTCTTTCTTGCAACAATTTGTCTAATCCGTCTATTAAACATCCTCCACCTGTCATGTATATGCCTCTATCGCTTATATCTGCTGATAATTCTGGTGGGGTTTTTTCTAGTATAGAATGTACTGCATCAATTATTTGTTCTGCGCATTCAGTTAAAGCTTCTAGCATTTCACTAGAATATACTGTAATTGTTTTTGGCAATCCTGTTATTAAGTCTCTTCCTCTAATTTCCATTTCTGCATCTTGTATTTTTGGATATACACAACCTATATTTATTTTTAGTTCTTCAGCTGTTCTTTCTCCGATAATAATGTTATGTTTTTTCTTTACATACTTAACTATTGCTTCATCGAATTTGTCTCCTGCAGTTTTTATTGATGTACTTATTACTGTTCCCCCTAGTGATATTATTGCTATGTCTGTTGTTCCTCCACCAATATCAACTACCATATTTCCACATGGTCTAGATATATCTAATCCCGCTCCTATTGCTGCTGCGAGTGGTTCCTCTATTAAATACACTTTTCTTGCCCCTGCTTGAGTTGCTGCATCTATTACAGCTTTCTTTTCTACTTCTGTAACTCTTGAAGGTACACATATCATTATTCTTGGTGCAAATATATATTTACCACACACTTTGTTTATGAAGTATTTTAACATTTTTTCTGTAACTGTATAATCTGATATTACTCCATCTCTCAGAGGTCTAGTAGCAACAATACTACCTGGGGTTCTTCCTAACATTCTTCTTGCTTCTTTTCCTACAGCTAACACATCTCCTGTATCTTTATCTACTGCTACTACCGATGGTTCTCTTAATACTACGCCTTTTCCTTTTACGTATGCAATTACAGTGGCGGTTCCTAAATCTATGCCTATATCTTGTCCAAATTCAAACATTGTCTTCTTTCCTTTCAGTTTAACATTATTACGAAACTGTTACAATTATATTACACCTTTTATAAAAATTCAAACCTTTTTTTATAATATTTTATAAAAATAATAAAAGTAAAAAGATTTTATTTTTTCTAAATTGCCTATCTTTTTACTTTTATTTCTTCTTATAAAATTACATATTTTAATAGTATTGCTGCGGCTAAGAATATTGATATATTTTTAATTTCTTCATTTTCTGCATCTGCTAGATTTATAAGATGCACATTGTTTTCTTCTCGTACAGCTTCATCTGTTATTTTTACATTAAATGATTTAATATTTTCTGCTTCAAAATTTATTGTAAAATTCTTAGTTTCTCCTGCTTTTATATTGTCTATTTGTATATATTTATATAAAATTTCATTATTATTTTCTGATATAAATTCCATTTTTATATATTTAGATTGTATGTCCGTTGTATTGATATTAGTTACAGTTCCTTTAACGTACCCGTTTACAAAAGTTGATTTTGCATCTTCTATTTTTACAGATAAATTACTGTCTTGGTATATTGTTTCTTTCATTTCACTGTATGTTGTGCTTATGAAACCTATTGACAATATTGTAGAAAAAATATAAAAAGCAACGAACATTAAAAGATATTTCCCAAATGTTTTTAATCTACTCATAATTTATTACTCCAAAATAACTTTTAATATTTTTATCTGAGGTTGTTTACATTTTTCTAAAGACTCCAGCAACCTTTCCTAAAAT
>CALXBZ010000074.1 GCA_944386665.1 uncultured Clostridia bacterium | reverse complement strand
TTCCATGATTGTTTAAAACCTCCAAAAATTTATTTTTATATTTAGGTCCAATAAAACATCCAATATTGGACGAATGCTTAAAGTAAATTGTGTTATTAGTTAAATCTACATTACTTATATTGTTCATATTTACCATATAAGATTTATGACACCTAACAAAATTATTAGGGAGTGATATACTAATTTTAGAAAATGATCCATAAGAAGCAATCTTTGTAGAATTCAAGTAATAGATTGCTCGCATTCCATCTTTTTGAATAAAATTAACCAAATCTTGATTTATTAATTTATTTTTATTATTTAACTTTATAAACTTTGCCTCATTAGCATTTAAATCTTCAAATAATCTTATAATGGTACTTTCTAACCTTGAAAAAGAAAAAGGCTTTTGAATGAAATCAAACGTCTTGCATTCAAAAGCGGAAACAATATATTCAAAGTGCCCAGTAAGAAAAATTATATAAATAGACTTATTATTCTTTCGTATCTCCTTAGCAATATCTATCCCCGTTGATTGCGAATTCAAATCGATATCTAAAAATAAAACATTAACATCATTTTTACTAATAAAGTCAACTAAATTATTAGGATTAGTTGTTGTAAACACTACCTCAGCATCAAAGTCTCTCTGGAAAAATATTGTTTCTAACCTTTCTTTTAATTTAGATAATATTTGCGAATTATCATCACATAATGCAAATTTAATCATATGTTTATCACCCCATTTATTATTATATATAATAAAATAACCAATATTTTCCAATTCGAATATAATAATATTCCAAATAAATTATCTTGTCAATATTAAATTTGAAAAATAAAAAACAAAATGTCGAAACTTGCAGAATACATGTGCTGCAAACAAATACACATATACAATTACAATCAATTATTAGTAATAATATTTTAATAATTTCATAAAATTAAAAAGAATAATGTATAAATTGAAAGGGGAATATTATATAAATGAAAATACTTGTTAAAAAAATTGCA
This sequence comes from uncultured Clostridia bacterium, assembly GCA_944386665.1. Classification (GTDB taxonomy): domain Bacteria; phylum Bacillota; class Clostridia; order TANB77; family CAG-508; genus CAG-245. The sequence goes on along the minus strand of CALXBZ010000074.1, from coordinate 4,564 downwards.
ATAAGTGCAATTGCTGTAGTATTAATAACAGGAGTAGCTATTGTAAATATAACTAGAAATAAGGAAACAGTACAAACAAGTAGCAATATAGAACCAGCCGAAATCGAGAAATTAAGTAATAAAAAGATAGGATGGGGATTAAAAAGAGGAAATAATAATCAGCAACCAGATGTAGGATCTACAAACAAAAAAATATTAGATAAATATGAAGGAATTTATATGGGAAATGCAGATAAAAAATATGTATACATGACATTTGATTTGGGATATGAAGCGGGATATACATCTAAAATATTAGAAGTATTAAAACAAAATAATGTAAAAGCTACATTTTTTATTACAGCAAACTACTTAAATACAGAAGAAAAATTAGTAAAACAAATGATTGACGAGGGACATATAGTGGGAAATCATACAGTCAACCATAAGTCTATGCCAAGTTGTAACTTAGAAACAATAAAAAAAGAAATGATGGATTTGCATACAGCTGTTTATAACAAATTTGGATATGAAATGAAATATATGAGGCCACCAAAAGGAGAATACAGTGAGAAAACAGTTGCGTATACCAATACATTAGGATATAAAACAGTTATGTGGTCTTTTGCATATGATGACTGGGATGAAACAAAGCAAGGAAGAGAAGCATATGGAAAGAAGAAAATATTAGACAATGTTCATAATGGTGAAATAATGTTACTTCATGCTACTTCAAAAGACAATGCAAACATACTAGACGAAGTTATAAAAGAAATAAAAAACAAGGGATATGAATTTAAAAATATAGATGAATTTGAAGCATAAAATATACTGGAACCAATCCAAATACGCTTATAGATTAAAATACAAGTAATATTGTAAAAGGAGAAAACTAAAAAATGAAAAGAAAAATGAAAAATAAAGAAAGTGCCCTAAATAGAATTTTAGAGGTTCCAAAGGAAATAAGTACGAATGAACCTAAAATAACAATTGCAGGATTTAAAAAAATGTTAATAGAGAACTATAAAGTTATTTTAGAATACCAAGATATTTATATAAGAATAAAAACATATATTGGAATAGTAAATATTAATGGATTAAATCTTAAATTGGGGGAAATGACAAGTGATGACATTATGATAACAGGAGATATTGAAACTGTAGATTTTGAAAAAATAGAAGAGTGAGAGTGAGCAAACATGTTTTTTAAAATTTTAATAAAAAATATATTAGGTTATATAAATATAAAAGTAGAAGGATATTTTGTAGAAAAATTTATAAATAGATGCATAAACGAAGGTATATTTTTCTGGAATATAAAAAGAGAAAAAAGCACAATAGCATATATGAACCTAGGAATAGGAGATTTTAAAAAACTATGTAAAATAGCTAAAGAAAGCAAATGCAAAGTAAAGGTACTTGAAAAGAAGGGAATACCATTCCTTTTAAACAGATATAGAAAAAGAAAAATTTTTCTAATACTACTTATACTAATAAGTGTAACATTATATGTATCTTCAAAATTCATATGGAACATAGAAATAGAAGGACTAAATAATATAAATGAAAATGAGATAAATCTAATGTTAGAAGAAAAAGGACTACAAATAGGAAAAAGAAAATCAGAAATAGATGTAAAGAAGATAATAAATGAAATAAGATTGGAAAGAGAAGATATAGCGTGGGTAGGCATAACAATAGAAGGAACAAATGCAACTATAAAAATAGTAGAAGCAAGTGCAAAACCAGAGGTAATAAATGAAGAAGACTATTGCAATATAGTAGCAACGAAAGATGCACAGATAGTAAAAATAAGTGCACAAAATGGTATACCCCTAGCAAAAACAGATGATATTGTAACAAAAGGCGATATTTTAATTGCTGGTTGGATAGATGGTAAATACACTGGAACAAGATATGTACATGCAGAAGGTGAAATAAAAGCAAAAGTATGGTATACAGAAAAAACACAAGTGCCGTTAAAACAAGTCGTAGAAAAGGATACGGGAAATATTGAAAACAAATATAAAATAAAAATAAATAATTTTACAATAAATTTGTTCAAAACCCTTTCAAAATTTGAAAAATATGATACAATAGAATCGTGTAATCAAATAAAAATATTTTCTAAGTTTTATTTGCCAATTGAACTTATAAAAATTACAAATACAGAAAAAGTAGAAGAACAAATTACTTACGGAATAGAGGAAGCAAAGCAAATTGCAATAGATAAAACTTGCGAAAAAATAGAAAAAGAGTTACATAATAATCCTGAAGTGTTACAAAAATACATAGATGCTTACGTAAATAATGATTATGTGGAAGCAGAAGTTACATATGAAGTATTAGAAAATATCGGGACAAAAGAAAAAATAGTATTTTGAAAGGAAGAGAGATATGGAAGAAAAAAGTCTAAGAGTCTATTCAGACAAAAAATTTTTTACAAAATTAACAAATACTATAACAAAACTATTGACACCAACTAAGATAGGAATTAATGGAATGTTAATTTCTATAAAAAGGAATAATGTACTAAAGGCTTATGAAAATTACTTAGAATGCGAAAAAGAAGAGCCTATGAAGAAGGATGAAATAGAAAAAAAATATGAGGATATTTTTTCTCTATATCTTGAGGCAATAGATAAGCATATGATGGATAATGTATATAAAAAAGTTAAAAGCGATACTGCTTCTAACTTTGAAAAAGAAGCATTATCAAAATATTATATGGTAATACATTTAAAAGATACTGAGTATCTAGAGTATAAATATAGAAAGCAAATATTTTTAATACAACTAGATTATGATACAGTAAAAGAATTGAACAAAGAAAAACTTATAGATAAGTATGAACATTTTTATGCAAGCAGAATGGAAGCGTTATATAAAAAGTTGTTAAAAAATTATTCTATAAAATTATCAGATGATTTACAACAAAGAGACAAAGAAGAAATATATAATAAAATATTTTCAACAGTAGAAGAATATATAACAGACATTTTACCAATAAAAATGAAAGAAGAGCCAGAAAATCAAATCTACAAAGATATACTTTCAGATTACAAAAATTTTGAAAGATTTACTGTTGGTAAATTGGACCAAAATGATGTGATAGAAAAAAACATGATTTTATTGGGAATTAGTAGAAAATTATTTACTCATAGTCTTCCATTAATTGTAGCAGAACAATGCTATGAAAAATTATTGGTAGATGCAAGGACCTTAATAATGGATACTAAAATTAGTAGAAAACAAGAAAAAGCTTATGGATTATTAATAAATATAATAGACGACTATAACTTAAGACTATTATCTACTAAAATTTATTGGGACAAACCTGCAGAAAGAGAAGAATATAAAAAGTTTTATGCTGAATATAAAAAAATAAGTGAGCTAAAAGAAAAAAATTATATGGAATATTCAAAAAGTAAAGAAATTCTATTTTTAAGAAGAGAATTAAAAGAGGTATACAAAAATATAAATAGATATTGCAGAATTGTAAAATTCTTTAAAAGAAAACTAGTAGCATTAGGCGAAATGAAAGAATTAAAGAATAGTTTCATATCAGAAGGAAATTACACAAAAGTAAAATCTAACACTGAGGAAATTTTAAAAAAAGAAAAAGTAGTTATATAAGAAGAGGTAATATTTTGAAAGAGTGTGTACAAATAGAGTTCTGGGACATTCAAGAAAACAAAGAGTATAAAGAAATAATAGAAAAAGTAGCCAAAACTTGTTTTGAAGAAGAAAAATTATTTAATACTAATTTATATTTAAATGTAATATTAACTAATCCAGAGACAATTAGACAAACTAACAAACAATATAGGAACATAGATAAAGAAACAGACGTACTATCTTTTCCAATGTTTGAAAAAGATGAATTAGATAAATTGATAAAAGAAAGCCAAGAGAACAAAGAACTTGTTGAAGATGTAATAGGAGATATCATGATATCAATTCCTAGAGTAATAGAACAAGCAGAAGAATATGGACATAGTGTAGAAAGAGAACTTGCTTATATGGTAGTACATGGATTTTACCATGTAATGGGTTATGACCACATAGAAGAAAAAGATAAAGTTATAATGAGACCTAAAGAAGAACATATATTAAATAAGCTAAATATTACAAGATAATAGGGGAATTTATATGAAAAAAGATAATCATAAATTAAGTAACGATAACTTTATAGAGGCATGTAATAATGCCGTAAATGGAATAATATATGCAGCTACAACCCAAAGAAATATAAAAATACAATTGGTATTAGCAGTTATTGTAATGATTTTATGCTTGTTTTATGGACTAGAAACAGCAGAGTTCTTATGCTTGGTATTTGCAGTATTCTTCGTTATATTTGCAGAAATGCTTAATACAGCGATAGAAACAGTTGTAGATTTATTTGTAGATGTATACCATCCAAAAGCTAAAATTGCAAAAGATGTTGCCGCAGGAGCTGTAGTATTAGCTGCATGCAATGCGTTAGTTGTAGGGTATTTTATATTCTTTAAATCAGAAAACCTAAAAGCAATTAGCGATAGCATTTTTAACAATATGGTTAAATCACCATTGCACTTAGCTT
>CALXBZ010000073.1 GCA_944386665.1 uncultured Clostridia bacterium | reverse complement strand
TAGCTAAATTTTCTTTTAAAAGTTCTTTTTCTTTCTCCAATGTTCGCAATAATATGTCTTTATTATCCATATATTTCTCCCCTTAAAATATACTATAATTCCTCTGCAAACCTTTTTTCCAATTTGTTAAATATGAAATATCCCACTACACATAATGCAATTCCCATTCCAAGTGCAATTAATAATCCTTGAAAATTTGGTATTGTTTGATTATAGAATATGCTCCTATAAGCCTCAATTAAGTATGACATTGGATTAATTTTTACTATCCATTGAAGATTAGCTGGAACAGAGTTTATAGCATACACTATTGGTGTTGCATAAAATAATAATTGTATTACTATTCCTAATAGATGTAATAAATCTCTAAAATATACTGTTAAGCTCGATACTATAAGGGCCACTCCTATTGATACTATAAATTGTATTGCTACAATTAAGAAATACCATAATATGTTCCAAGATAGTCCAATTCCTCCAAAAATAACAAAACCTAATATTATTATTGTTGATATTAAAAAGTTTACTCCTTCACTTGTCACAATCGAAATAGGCAAAATTTCTCTTGGGAAATACACCTTTTTTATAATGTTTGCATTGTCTACTATTACCGCAGCTCCTCTTAAAACAATTGATGAAAAGTACTGCCAAGGAATCAGTCCACAACATAAGTATACTGTGTAATTTTCTATATTACTTTTTAATATAACCTGAAAAACTAAAGCATATACTGCTATTTGTAAAAGTGGATTAATAAAAGACCATAATACTCCTAAAACAGAATTTTTGTACTTACCACCAACATCTTTTTTTATGTTTGTTTTTAATAATTCTCTATAATTATATAAATCTTTTGCTATATTCATTTAATAGTTTCCTTTCCTTTATGGTATAAATATTGTACATGTTTTTATTTATGTTGTTTCTTTAAGGTATGCTTCTATTACCTCATCTGGTTCCCCATCCATTTTTACAACTCCTTGATTTAGCCATATAGCTCTGTTGCAAAAATCTTTTACTGTTCCTAAACTATGTGTTACAAACACCATTGTTTTTCCTTGTTCTTTTAATTCTTTCATTTTAGCAATACATTTTTCTTGGAAATGCTGATCTCCTACTGCTAGAACTTCATCAACTAATAAAATATCTGCATCAACATTTATTGCAACTGCAAAAGCAAGTCTCATATACATTCCTGATGAATATGTTCTAACAGGATTATCTATATAAGAGCCCAACTCTGAAAATTCTATAATATTATCAATTCTTTCATCAATTTGTTTTTTTGTAAGCCCAAATATAGAAGCATTAAAATATATGTTTTCTCTTCCAGAAAAATCTGGGTGAAATCCTGCACCTAATTCTAGAAGTGATGTTAGTTTTCCGTTTGTTATAATCTTTCCACTGTTTGGATATATTATTTTTGTCATCAATTTTAATAGTGTTGATTTTCCACTTCCATTAACTCCAATAAGTCCAACCGCTTCTCCATTTTTTATAGTTAAATTAATATTTTTCAATACTTCTCTTTTTTCTTTTCTATTTCTATTCCAAAATAGCATTTTTTCCTTTAAACTATTGGCCTTGTCCATATATACATTAAATGTTTTGTATACATTGTCCACAATTATTCTATTTTCTTCCTCTTTTGACATATTCTATTTAGTACCTTTCCTACAATTTAAATTTTGACATCATTATATTATATAATTACTTTGATGTCAAAATTAATTATATTTTTTCATTCTAATTTTTGTTGCAATTTTACCTGGTAAATATAGTATTGCCACACTTATCTTATTTAATAATCCTTTAACATTTTTAATGGGATGTTTTTGATTTGTTAGTATTGAAAATAATATATAATGTTTATACATATACATTCTCTTTTTTAGCATTATACCATGTAAGTCTTGATCAAACATTTCCTTAAAATATTCATAATACCCATATGGGCTTTCTGTAAATAATTTATTTATATTTCTTGTGTAACCTTCATTTTGATATTCGCATATCATTATTGGCTTGTTGAAACATCTTACTGTATATTGTAAGTCCATTTTGTGATGGAGTCTTGCTTCAGTAACAAATTTTTCGTTGTTCTCTAATTCATACTCAAATTGTTTTCTAAATTTTGAATTAAATACTAATGCTTTTTCTCCCGTAATGCCTTCTTTAAAATACAAATCGAACATTGTACTTTGATAATTGTCTGTCGGAAATTCATTTCCCATATTCTCGCCTGTTTGTGTATATTTTAAAAACACAAAAGCATATATATCATCCGTGCTTTGGCATTGTTTTATCGATTCTTCTATTATTTCAAAAGCATCTTTAGTAAAGAAGTCATCTGAATCGCATTCCACTATAATATTTCCTGTTGCCTTTTTCATTAAGTAATTAATTGCAGACATCTTTCCCTTATTTTGTTGATAGAAATATTGGACATCTATTATTCTTTCTTTTATATATGTCTCTACAACCCTTTTTGTATTATCTGTAGACCCATCATCCATTATTAACCATTCAACTTCACAGTTTCTGCAATGATTGCAATTCATTAATATGCTTGTATATAGCTTGTCTAACAGTTTTGCTCTATTATATGTGGCTGTTAATATTGATAATTTCATTATTCTTCCTTTCATAAAATTTTATTATATTAGTATTTTTCCTGTTCTGTCTGGGTGCTTTTTGTGCTCTTCTATGATTCTTTCTATTTTATTAATAATTTTATCATTATCATAAACATATTGGTTATTTGTTTTGTGAATTGTTTTTTTGTTGTTTATTGCAAATTTAATTGCTTTTTCTATTCCTTCTTCATTATTTTCTACAATTCGGTTATATTTTGCGTAATTTATAAGTGCTTCTCTAGTAGCAGTATTTGTTGCTAAAATAAACTTTCTTAATATTTTAGCTTCTTCAATAACCATTGGGTATCCTTCAAATTTAGAAAACAAACATAAATAATCTGCTTTTTTTATATATGGATACGGATTTTGTTTTGATCCTAATAATATAAAAGTTTTTTCTACATTGTTTTCTTCTATTTGTTTTTCTAATTTTTCTTTTAATGGACCGGTCCCCAATAATAAAAATCTTATGATTATATCCTTCTTTTATTAATTTAGTATGCACTCTTATTAATCTGTCAATTGCTTTTTGTTCTACAAGTCTAGATACTTGAAGTAAGTTTACTTCTTTTACATTAAATAAACTTTGGTGGCTATTCTTTGCTTTGTTATTTAATGTTTCATTACCTGAATTTGCTGTAACATTAGTTTTTTCAGCACTTATTGCCTCTTCAGCTAATTTTAATATTCTATCACTATTTATGTAATTATTTATTACAGTTTCATTTGGTAAATCCATATCATCATATACTTTGTTGAATTTATCTAAATTATCTATGCTTACAAATGCTAAAGTATCATATTTTTCATATACGTTTCTATCGAGAATTCGTTTTATTCTCGATTTTATTCCTTTTCCAAAAACTTTTGATATATCATTGTGTATCCAAGCAATTTTGTTTGTGTCACTATTTTTACTTTTTACACTAAATATTCTTGTAATTGCACCTTCTAAAAAAGCAATTTGTGCAAAATATTCTTCATTATCAATATATTTTTCAAATATTTTCTTCTTGTCTAGTAATACTTTTAAAGGTGTAATTCTTTTCTTTATTCCTTCTAAATTATCGTATCTATAGTCATATAGACTTATACGATGTATTTTAGAACTAAGTTCTTTCTCTAATTCTCCATTCGCATATATTGTAAATATTGTTACATCATATTTTTCTACTAATCTGTTAGATATATCTACTAAAACTCTTTCAGCACCACCTAAGGTAAGTCCAGTTATTCCAAATATTATTTTTTTCATATATCAGTGTCCTTTCTTTTTCCATCATATATTTTAATTTCTTCATCTTCTATATTCTTGATGTTATCTACAATCAGAACAACAAGAATTATTATTACCATCATTGTTGATGAATTAAAAAAGGTGTATCCTGATAAAAATGAAATTGTTATTGCAAACCATATTCCTAATATTTGCATTGCAAATTCTACAGAAATATTTTTTATTTTTTTTATTGAAAAGTATAGCCCATATACTGCACTTAGTAAAAAAGGCATAAAATACAAGAAAAAACCTATTACACCAAAATTGTATAAGAAAGCAGGCACTTCCATTTCAAATATCATTTCATAAAAATGTGCCATATAGCCATTTCCAAACAACAACATTGGAATATTATTTTGATTTTTTACTAATTCACTATGATATATAAATTGCAATGCTCTCATATTTGTATTTGATATTTCTTTTTCATTTGCTATATTGTATAAATCTAGAATTGCTTGTTGCTGTTCCTCTGACATATAATCTGTGGCTAAAGTTCCTAATTTAATTTGTTTTACTAAATTTACAATATCTCCTGTAACATGTGCGGTTTGCCCTGTCATATCATCATATATTGTGTTTTCTTCTTTTTGTAATTGTTTTCTTCTTTCTATTGTCTTCGACCCTAATATTATTACACTTATTCCTATAATTAAGAAAGCTACTACTATTGCTATTATAATCTTTTTGTTAATTTTTTTATTGTGTATTAACCCACAAAATATAGAAAGTAGTGCATATGATAATATTGCAATTGTAAATCCAAATAGTCCAGTCCTTGTTCCTAAAAGAGTTGTTAAATATGCTCCAACCAATACAGTTACCATGAATGCCCATATTCTAATTGAATTAGGATTGTGCTTTCCTATCATTGGCAATACTATAAATAATGATAATATCATTATAGTTCCAATACTATTTCCTGATTCAAACCATCCTTTATATCCAATTTTGGTTTCACTATATGTAAATGATGATGTTCCTGTTACTAAAGCTAAATACATAAGAACAATATATATGGTTAGTGAAATTAATAGGGCCTTTTTTAGTTTATTAATAGCTCTTCCTTTGTCTTTTTCTATTTCTTTTTCTCTGTTTTTATTTGCAAAAAAGTACATATAGATAAATAAATTCATTATCATAAAGGTGTAATTGATTAGGTACTGTAATTCTCTTAATTCATACCCATAACTGCAAGTTGTTTTTATCTCGTGGAATATATAAATATGGCATATAGCATACACTCCATAAGCTATTGCTACAATTAATATTTGTGGTTTAAGCTTATCTTTAAAAAATATATATGTAATAGCTATTATTGGTATTATTGGTCTTACAAAAGTTGAAATTGAAATATTTGTATTAAAAATATTTCTGAATACAAAACTTGAAACATCTAATATTGGACATATTATTATAAAAAAGCATAATAAATTTTCCATCGTAAATACTTTATGATGTTCTTGTTTTTTTTCTATTGGTTCTTTTTTTTCTTTTACTAAGCTCATATATTAATTTTCCTTTAAAATTTTATATATTTGTTATATCATTTTAGGCAAAGAAAAACAAGACATAAGTCTTATTTTGTCTTGTTTCGTATGTGTCAAGTAAATGTAGGCAATTTTTTTATCTTTTTTTCTAATCCTCTAATGTTAACTGTTTCAACACTTTTA
>CALXBZ010000072.1 GCA_944386665.1 uncultured Clostridia bacterium | reverse complement strand
AGATTGCAAGAATTTCAAGGTCATCAATTAGCAAATAATAAAAGCGATGAAAAGCAAATGAATAAAATAATTAATGAGTTTCTAGAAATGAAGGAAATAAGTAAATCTTGTTTATTTAGACTTATCGATAAAATAGAGATAGACAAAGATAAAAATGTATTTATAACATTTAATTTTGCTCCATTAAATACAATAAATGAAAATATAGATGAATTTATTGAAATAGACGAATTTTTAAATTATGACAAATCATTTAAAAGTAATGTTGTATAGAATAAATACAAGATTATGTAAGTGTAGAAAAATACTACATTATTTTTTCAAAATAAAAAAGTGGAGGTTAGTGAATTCCACACCATTTATATTTGCTTTCCAACCACTAGGAAAAGGAATATTAGGATAATTTTTAGAAATATATTTTACATAAATGTATTCTTTTGAATTAGTATTTAGTTTATTATTAACTAAGTTAACACCATCAGGATTAACCATAGGTACAATGTATAATGTAGTATTACTCAATATATCTGTCACATTATAGCCGTACAGACTAGAGTTTCGATTATATGCAACACATAAATCTTCCAAAAACTTCATTAGCAATATAGAGGTTATCCATTCATTGGCATGAGTGGCACCACAATAAAATATTTCTCTGGCTCCAGAACCGTATTTTTAGACACTGTATAGGAACTCCCAATACACTATAACCAATAGTTATATTATTTATAAAGGGATATCTTATAATTAAATTATTAATATCAGATTTTAATAAAATTGAATTATATTTTAGAGATGTATCTACTATCATAAAACCTCCTAAATTTAGTTTATAATTATATATGTCAATTTTAAAAATTATATTACTTTATTTAAAAATATGTTGACAATTAAAGACTAGAATGATATCTTTTATCTAAGAATTTTAGAAGAACATGTAATATTATATATATAAATGGAGAGATAATAATGATAAAAACAAATACTAAAGAAAATAGAAAAATTATAAAAATATTTATAACATTATGTTTGATAAGCATACTATGTCTTATATTAAATTTAAATACAGTAAGAGCTGAAACTACTTTAATGCTGAAACAAACAACTAGCAATGAACAAAATTATCAAATAAACATAAATGATGAAGCTGAAGTTTCAGAAACAATCAAAAATTTAATATTAACTATAAATTCAGAAGGAATGAATAAAAACTTTTTATCTCAAACAATTGAACTATATACTCAGTTAACGGAGAAATATACTAATAATGAAATTATAGATATAATAGAGAAAAATAAGAGTGAGCTAAAAGAAAACAATGTGAACACAGAGAATATAAATAGTGTTATAAAAATATTAAAAAATGTAGATACAAATAACCTAAGAAAGATTTTATCACAGATTGATGTTGATGAACTAGCAACAAAAATTAATAATGGAGAAAGTGCACAAAGTATTCTTTTTGATATAACCGGAGAAATGACTACAGCAGAAAAAGTTAATTTTGTAGTTGATATTTTACTAGCTGCACGTAACATAAAAACAATTTTAATAATATTAGTAATATTGTTTATATATAGAACTTTATTAATATGTGTAATATATAAAAAAGCAGGTAAAAAAGCATGGGCTCCATTTGTACCAATATATAGAAATGTTACAATGTTGAAAATTTGTGGAATGAGTCCATGGTGGCTATTACTATTATTAATTCCGGTAGTAGGATGGATATTATTATTTATAGTATCTGTAGCTAGTAAATTTATGCTAGCTGAAGCGTTTGGAAAGGGAACAGTATTTGCTTTTGGACTATGGCTTTTAGCACCAATATTTGAAACAATTATAGTTTTTTCTAAGAAAACTAAGTATATTGGATTTGAAGAATAATGAGATTTTCTTCAAATCCGTGCATAAAAAATTAATAGTATTTAATTTTCAGAATCATTTGATTCTTTAGCTATTTCAGGTTGATCAGATGTGCAATGAGGACATTTCGTTGCTTTGTACTTTATTTCTGATAAGCAATAAGGACAAATTTTAGTTGTAGGCTCAGGACTTTTCGTCTGAGTCTCTTTTTTGTGTAGTTTTTTTAATTTACCTTTCTTATCTATAGACTGAACTAATTTATCATTTAATTCTTTTAATTTATTTGCTTTATTAAGTTTATTAATATAACGGACAAGAAGAAAAATAGAGAAGGAAATAATTAAAAAATCTACTATAGCAGTAATAAAATTACCATATTTAATAGATACATCTCCGACTGTTAATACTAAAGTAGAGAAATCAAGTTTTCCTGTTAATATAGAAAAACTTGGCATAATAATATCCCCAACTAAAGAAGTAACAATTTTCTGAAAAGCACCTCCGATAACTACACCTATAGCTAAATCCATTACATTGCCTTTCATGGCAAATTCTTTAAATTCTTTTAACATACAAATATCTCCATTTCATAACTAATTATGAATAATAGAATACAATAAATGACAATAAAAGTCAAATTGCCACAAAAAAACATAAAAAAGTTATAAATAAGGGAATAAAAATACTTGAAAAGGGAATATTATCGTGATATAATAACACCGCTATAAAAAAAGAAAAGAGGAGTTAATGAGAAAATGAAAAGTTTAAGAAAAACTAAAATTGTAGGAACAATAGGACCAGCTAGTGAAAACAGATTAGAAGAATTGTTTGATGCAGGATTAAATGTAACAAGAATTAATTATTCTCATGGAAGTTGGGATGAACAAGCAGAGAAAACAGAAACAATTTTAAGGATAAGAGAAGAAAAAGAACTTCCAATTGCATTACTACTAGATATGAAAGGTCCAGAAATAAGAACTGGAATGCTATATACAGGAAAGAATACAAAAATAAAATTAAACGATGGACAAAAATTTACATTAGTAAATGAAGATATTACAGGAGACGAAGAAAAAGTTTCTGTAAGTTATAAAGGACTATATAATGATGTTAAACCAGGAACTAAAATATTAATAGATGATGGTGCTATAGAACTAAAAGTTGATGAAATAGTAGGAAAAGACATAGTATGTACAGTTGTTCATGGAAATGAATTAGGTAGCAGAAAAACAATGAACTTACCTGGAACAGTAATAAGATTACCAGGACTTGCAGAAAAAGATATAGCAGATTTAAAAACAGCTTGTGAACATGATTATGATTTCGTAGCAATTTCATTTGCAAGAAATGCAGAAGATATCAACCAAGTTAGAAAAGTATTAGACGAAAATGGTGGAAAAGACATTCAAATAATAACAAAAGTAGAAAACGTTGAAGGTCTTTCAAATATGGATACAATTGTAGACTTAGCTGATGGCCAAATGATAGCTCGTGGAGACATGGCAACAGAAACTGATTTTACAGAACCACCAGTTATGCAAAAGAAACTTATAAAACTTTGTAACAAAGAAAACAAACCAGCAATAACTGCAACACAAATGTTAGAATCAATGACACATCAACCATTACCAACAAGAGCAGAAGCAAGCGACGTTGCAAATGCTATATATGATAGAACAAGTGCTATTATGTTATCTGGTGAATGTGCACAAGGTGATTATCCAGTAGAATGTGTTCAAACAATGGTAAAAATAGCAAATAGAGTTGAACCAGAAATAAATTATTGGAAAAGATTTGAAGAAAATGATAATATAGAATTAGACACATTAGAGAAAAATGTAGCATACGCAACATGTGTAACAGCAAAGAACATGAAAGCTGATGCAATAGTTTGCTATACTCATACAGGAAATTCAGCTAGAAACTTAGCTGGTTTAGGAGCTGGTTGCCCAATTTTAGCTATAACAGATAATAAGAGAACTTTCCATCAACTGGGCTTAGCTTGGAATGTAACACCGGTTTATATTCCTGCACAAGAAACAATAAACAAAACAATTGAAGCCGGAATAGAAAAACTAAAAAATAAAGACATACTTGAAAAAGGAGACCTTGTTATAATTGCTGGAGGAGACCAAATAATGAAAGATAAAGAATCTTCTATAAACAAGACACTTGGAGGAGTTTTAAGAGTATAAAAACTAAAAATACAAAATAGACGGGAGGCATGATTCATGCCTCCCGTTGCTCAATCTTTTACAGAGAAATAACTATGGCTGTGCTCTTTTGCAGCTTTTTTCATTAAGGTACCAGCTTCGGCGATAGTTCCAATGTTAGGATAAAAGACTCTATTCAAAACATTAATTGGAACAACTCCTATAGAAATTGTTGTAATGGGTATCGGTTTGTATATACCTGCTCTGTCAAAGCTGTAATACGAACCTTCGCGAATTGTTTCATCTTCAAAAAATGCTTTAATGCCATTGTCAAAATTGCTGATAATGCGTTTGCATACGTTAGTATAAGAATTTCCGCTTAAGATTACTATGAAGTCATCTCCTCCAATATGTCCAACGAAATCGGTGCTTCTAACACTTGCTCTTATTACCTGTGAAGTGTACTGAAGAATAGAATCTCCTTTTAGAAAACCATACTTATCATTATAAGGTTTAAAATTGTCCAAATCGAGATACAATACAGTAAAGTCTTCATCACTATTGATTCTTGCTATGAGCTCTCTTTCTATGGAGTTATTGCCGGGAAGACCGGTTAATGGGTTAGAGGTCTTTGCGTAATCATACAGACTCAATATGCTAGAAATTGCATTAAATAAAAGCTCTAAATGTTCACAGCAGTATATCACTCCTGATTTAGTACATTTCTCCAAATAATTTGGATTATAACTTTCAGAAAAAACTATTGTAGGAACATTCTGCGATTTGATTTTCTGCATTATTTCTTCGAATAGGTTTATAGAGTCCTCATAGATAACTACTAAAGACGCATAAAGAAAATTCTCTAAAAAATTGTTGCAATGCCGAATTTCATAACCAATTTTCTGCTTTGCCATATGTTTCATAAGTCTAGTGCCATTTTCAAAAATACAAATTGTTTTCATTTAATATTTCTCCTTTTATCCTTTGTGGGCTAATTTTAAATTGTTTAGCTGTAAATAGGATTATATTGTAAATCCTATTTGTAAAGTGTAATTAATAATATGGTAACATAATATTGAAATTTTGTCAATTTTAACACATCTTGGCTATTAATAGCATGAAATGAAAAGAATTTATTTTATCTATTCACAAGTATTATTTATATTTTTCATATAATATTTTTTTTCTGCCATTTTATCTTGAACACCCCTTAGAGCTTCGCCAAATCTTTGGAAATGGACTATTTCTCTTTGCCTTAAATACCTTAATACATCTACGACTTCTGGCTCATCTGCACACAAGTCTATTAATTTTTCATATGTTGCTCTAGCTTTTTGTTCTGCTGCTAAATCTTCTTGTAAATTAGCTATTGCATCACCTTTGCAAGCCAAACAATTAGCATCAAAAGGCATTCCAGCAGCAGATTGAGGGTATATATCCACCCCATGATCAGTATAATATGGTCCTAATCCAGCTTTTTTTAGTTCCTCAGGACATACACCTTTTGTTAATTGATGTACTAAAGTACCAACCATTTCTAAGTGAGCTAGTTCTTCGGTACCTATATCATTTAA
>CALXBZ010000071.1 GCA_944386665.1 uncultured Clostridia bacterium | reverse complement strand
ATATAGATATAGGTATCAGAGATACAATGAAGGATTTATTCGTTAATTTCATTGGAGCAGTTGTATTCTCAATTATTGGATTCTTATATATAAAGGATAGAGATGAATACAAATTTGCAGAAAAATTTATGCCTAAATTAAAGAAAAGTAAAGTATAAATTTTATAAATAGGCAAGAAATAAATTAAAAGAAAGAAAAATACAATGATAATAAAATTAGAAAATATAAAAATAAGAGAAGATATTACTGAAGAAGAATTAATAAATGAAACTTGTGCTAAGTTTAAAATTCCAAAGCAATTTATAAAAAAGTATGAAATAGCTAAAAAATCTATAGATGCCAGAGATAAAAATGATATATTCTATAATTATTCTGTAATTCTTCACTTAAAAGATGAATATAAAATTAAAAAAATAGCTAAAAACATAGTCGTACTAGATGAAAATGAGCAAAAAGCAGAAAAGATAAAAGTTACAAGGAAAAGTAATGCAAGACCAGTTATTATAGGAGCTGGGCCTGCAGGTCTATTTTGTGCACTATTCTTAGTAGAAAATGGAATAAGACCAATAGTTGTAGAGCAAGGAAGTATGGTTGAAAAAAGAAAAAAAGATGTCGACCAATTCCTGGCAAAAGGTAAGCTGAATACTCTATCAAATGTACAGTTTGGAGAAGGTGGAGCAGGAACTTTTTCTGATGGCAAACTTACTACAAATCTACATAATCCATTGTGCAAAACTGTAATAGATACTTTTGTTAAATTTGGAGCACCAGAACAAATTTCATATATTAATAAACCACACATTGGAACAGACAATTTAATTAAAATTATTGCTAATATTAGAAACTACATAATAGAAAAAGGCGGAGAATTTTTGTTTAATACAAAGGCAGAGGACTTTATTATTGAAGATAATAAAGTTAAATCTGTAATTTGTACTACAAAAAACTCGACTAATAATAAGTTAACTATAGAAACAGATACAGTAGTTCTAGCAATTGGACATAGTTCAAGAGACATGTTTAGAACATTATATGAGAAGAAAGTAAATATGGAGAGAAAAAACTTCTCTGTTGGAGTGCGTATTGAGCATAAGCAAGAAATGATTAATAAAGCACAATATGGTGATAATACAAAACTTAGATTACCACCAGCAGAATATAAATTAGCATATCATGGAAAAGAACGTTCTTGTTATACTTTCTGCATGTGCCCAGGTGGAGTTGTAATGGCATCTTCTAGTGAAGAAAAAACAATAGTTACAAATGGAATGAGTGAATTTGCAAGAGATGGAGAAAATGCAAATAGTGCAGTATTGGTAAATGTTACACCAAATGATTTTGAAGGAAATTCTCCATTAGCAGGTATGTACTTTCAACAAGAGTTAGAAGAGAAAGCATTTATTTTAGGAGGTAGTAATTATTATGCCCCAATACAAAGAGTGGAAGATTTTATGCAAAATAAAAAATCAACAAGTATTGGAGAAATAAAACCAACATATATGCCAGGAGTGACTTTGTCTAATTTACAAGAGATATTACCTTCCTTTATTACAGAAACATTAAAAGAAGGAATAAAATACTTTGATACAAAAATAAAAGGATTTGCAAATCCGGATGCTATTATGACAGGAGTGGAGACAAGAAGTTCATCTCCAATTACAATAAAAAGAAATGAAAAAATGATGGCGAACATTTATGGAATGTATCCTTGTGGAGAAGGAGCTGGATATGCAGGAGGAATAATGTCTGCTTCAATCGATGGAATTAAAGTGGCTTTGGAAATTTTAAAATGAGATATAAAATAACAAATTACTTTTCGGTGTATTTGAAATTTATGAAAGGAACAAAAAATGGAGAAAGTTTTATTAGGTATGAGTGGTGGCGTAGATAGTAGTGTATCAGCCATTCTATTAAAAGAACAAGGTTATGAAGTAATTGGAATAACATTAGAATTGTTTGGAGAAGATTCTAAAACAAAAGAAGCTATTACTGAGGCAAAAAAGTTATGTGATTATTTGAAAATTCCACATATTACACTTAATTTGAAAAAAGAATTTAAATGTAAAGTAATAGACAATTTTATAGAAGCATATTCAAACCAGAGAACTCCAAATCCTTGTATAGAATGTAATAAATACATGAAATTTGGAGCAATGTATGAAAAAGCACAAGAATTAGGCTGTAATTATATTGCAACAGGTCATTATGCAAAAATAGAATATTCTAACGAGTATAAGAAACATGTATTGAAAAAAGCAAAAAATATTTCTAAAGATCAGAGTTATGTATTGTATAGCATTCAAAAACAATTATTAGATAAATTAATATTCCCGTTGGGAAATTTAGAATCAAAAGAAGATGTAAGAAAAATTGCAAGAGAACATAACTTAGAAGTTGCAAATAAGCCAGATAGTGAAGACATTTGTTTTATTCCAGACGGAAACTATAAAAAGTTTTTAGAAGAAAACTCAAATATAAAGCCAAAACAAGGCAATATTATAAAAAGAGATGGAGAAATACTTGGAAAACATAATGGACTATATAATTACACAATTGGTCAAAGAAAAGGTTTAGGAATATCATATAAATCTCCTTTATTTGTTATAGGATTTAACAAAGAGAAAAATGAAGTAATTGTCGGGAAAGAAAATGAGTTATACAGAAAAGAAATGAAAGTTGGAGATGTAAATTTATTACTAATGGACAAGCTAGAAAAACCTTTAGATGTAACAGTCAAAATAAGATATTCAAGTAAGCCTGCTGAAGCAATAATAAATCAAACAGAAGAAGGAATTATACAAGTAATATTTAAAGAACCGCAAAGAGGTATAACACCGGGACAATCAGCGGTATTTTATATAAATGATGTAGTAGTTGGTGGAGGAAAAATACTGGTTTCATAAGAAAAAATAAAGCAACTATTGACAAAAATACAAAAACCTAGTATAATTTTAAAGTACGAAAAAAAGTAAATATATAAACAATATATATACATAAGCAAAATGTGTGAGGAGGGAATAAAAGATGGCACAACCAAAAAGAAGATGGTCAAAAGCAAGAACAGGCTTAAGAAGATCAACATGGAAACTAGAAAATAAAAACTTAGTAGAATGCCCACATTGCCACGAAAAAATGATGCAACACAGAGTTTGCCCAAGCTGTGGTTACTATGATGGAAAAAAAGTAATATCAACAGAAACAGCTGAAAACTAATTAAAAAAATTGTAACAATACTTTTAGGTATTGTTATTTTTTTTTTCGAATGTTATAATGCAAATACAAAACACCAAAGAAATAAAGAAGGAATGTTCATAATAATGAAAAAATTTTTAGAAGATTTAAAAAATGATAAAATTATACATTATATTCTAATAGTTTTAGCTGCAACAATAGCAGGAATTCCACTTATAAATTTAAGAATATATGGTACGGATGATGGATTTATACATATATTAAGAACAATCGAAGTAGATAATATATTAAAATTAGGCTTTTTTCCGCCATTTATAAGTCCGAAATATTGTAATGGATTTGGATACGCAATAAACGTTTTTTATCCGCCTTTAGTTACATATGGGCCTTTAATATTTAAATTAATTTGTTCTCATTATATTGATGCTATAAAAATATATACTTATTTAACCATTTTAATATCTGGTATTTCAATGTACCAACTGGTTAAAGAAATTTCTACTAAAAAAGAAGTTGCACTTATTTCAGCAATAATTTATATTTTTATCCCATATAGGTTAGAAACTATATATAACAGATTTGCAATAGGCGAATTTTCCGCTTATATGTTTATTCCATTAGTGTTTTTAGGGCTACACAACTTGCTATATGGCGATAAGAAAAAACATTATTATATTACCATCGGAGCAGTTGGACTAATGTTAACACATACTCTTTCAACAGAATATACAGCATTATTTGCTATTATGTATCTATTGGTTAACTGCCTAAAATTAAAAGATAAGGAAGTAATTAAAAAAATATTAATTAATATGTTCTTTATACTTACAATTAGTGCATTCTTTATATTGCCATTGCTAGAATATAGAATTCATAGTGATTATATAATGTTTTCATCTACAGCTATGAGATACACGGGAGAAGATGTTTATCAGACGACGTTAGATTTTAGCCAACTATTTAAAGACACTGAAGAACCAGAAGGAGTTTGCTTTAATCTAGGAATAGTATTTATTGCCTTAATGCTTTTAGGATTTTTTACATATAGAAAAATGTTAGAAAAAGATAAGAACATATATTTATGTTTCTTATTAATTGCCGTAATTTCCCTATTTATGGTTACTAATTTCTTCCCATGGATAATAATGCCAGACTTTATTTCAACAATGCAATTTGCATGGAGAATGCTAGAATTTTTCGAATTTGCAATGTCTATTCTTTGCGCATATAATGTTATAACTTTTATAAAAATTATTACTAAAAAGAGCTGGATGTATGGTACCCTATTATTAGGATTTGTTATAGTAATAATAGGAGGAATGGCAAAAGTAAATTATAATTATAAATATGAAACTAAAAAAAATATGGATGACTTAACATATGAAGAATTAATAATGTCTAAAGAGACCTTAAGTGCATTTTCAATAAATAGAGACTATTTGCCATATACTGAAAAGAACAATGAAGTAGCAGATTATATAACTAAAAGAAAAAACAAAATATACATTTTATCTGGTGAAGCGACAATAACAGATGAAACAAAGAACAAACTTACACTTACATGTAATTTAGAAAAAGTAAGTGAAGGAACAAAATTGGAATTACCTTTTATAAATTATCCAGGTTATAAAGTAACATTAAAAGACAAAGATGGAGAAAAGAATATTGAATATAAGCAATCTGAAAAAGGATTAATAGAAATAGAAATTCCAGCTGCTTTTGAAAAAGGAGAACTAAAAATAGAATACACAGGGACAACTATAGAAAAAACATCATATATAATATCAATAATTTCAACAATTTTATTTATAGGATATTTAATTTATACAAAAAGGAAAGAACAACTAAATGAGAATAAAGCTTAAAGAAAAAATAAAGGAAATGTCTAAGAAGACATATATTAATTACATATTAATTATAATTGCTTCCATAGTTATAAGTATTCCTTTAGCTAATAAAGATTTAAACATATACAGAGATGACGGAGTACAACACGTTTGTAGACTAATAGGAACGTATCAAACATTAAAATCAGGCGAATTTTTACCAATGATAATGCCAAACAGTTGCAATAATTTTGGGTATTCATGGAATATATTTTACAGTCCTTTTACAGCATATGCACCTTTAATATTTAAGATATTCAATTTCTCATTTGTAAATTGTTTAAAAATATTTATGTTTGTAGTAACAATACTTTCTGGCATTGCGATGTATAAGTTTGTAGCTAAAGTTACAAAGAATAACAAAATAGCGACTTTATCTGCTATCTTATACGTATTGGCCCCATATAGGATAACAGATATGTATATAAGAGTAGCAATTTCAGAATTGACATCATTTATATTTTTACCAATTATATTTAATGGTTTGTATACGATACTAAATGAAGAAAAAACAAGTTATGCATTAGCTTGGGGAACAATAGGCCTTGTTTTAACTCATACAGTAGT
>CALXBZ010000070.1 GCA_944386665.1 uncultured Clostridia bacterium | reverse complement strand
AAAATGATTAATAAAATAATTGATGCAACTGGTGTTAAAATAGACATCGAAGAAGATGGAAGAGTTTGTATTTATACAGATGATGCTGAAAATGGAAAAAAAGCTTTAAAAATGATAGAAGACATTGCAAAAGACATTGAAGTTGGAAAAATATATGACGGAAAAGTCACAAGAATAATGAACTTTGGAGCTTTTGTAGATATTGGTGGCGGAAAAGAAGGACTACTTCACATTTCAAAAATATCAAGTAAAAGAGTAGAAAAAGTTGAAGATGTTTTAGCTGTTGGAGATGAAATAAGAGTTAAAGTTTATGAAATAGATGATCAAGACAGAATAAACTTAAGCATGAAAGACCTAGAAGAACATAAAGAAGAAAGTATAGAAAACAAATAATAAAGTAAGTAAAGGAAAACAAAAGATTACTAATTCTTATATTATCTATGTTTAAAATTATAATATAAGATTACAAATAATATTTTTAAAGAAGGAATAAATACATGAAATATTTATATGTAATACAGCAGGCAATGGTCTGGATTTTAACTATATACTGGTTATACCAATTAATAGTAAGCTTATGCTCACTTGTAAAACTAAAAGATAAACCATTAGTCGAAGAAAAAAATAATAAATTCATGGCAATATTGCCTGCGCATAACGAAGAAAATGTTATAGTAAATTTAATAGAAAGTTTAAGAAATCAGGAATATCCTAAAGAACTAATAGACATATATGTAATTGCTGATAATTGTACAGATAACACTGCAAAACTTGCAAAAGAGGCAGGTGCGATAGTTTTAGAAAGACATGAAGATGATCCAAATAAAAAGACTAAAGGAGCAGCTCTTCAATGGTTTTTAAAACAAAAAATTGAAGAAAATGCTGATTATGATGCATTTTGTGTATTTGATGCAGATAATATCGTAGATAAAGGCTTTTTTAAAGCAATGAATAAAAAACTTTGCCAAGGAGAAGAAGTTGTTCAAGGATATAGAGATATTAAAAATCCATCAGATAGCTGGGTATCAGCAGGATATGCAATATTCTATTGGACAATGAACAGATTTTATCACTTAGCTAGATATAATTTAGGATTATCGCCATTAATAAATGGTACAGGGTTCATGGTTAAATTCGATATAATTAAACAAAACGGTTGGAATACAAAAACCCTTACAGAGGATATAGAATTTTCTTTAAAACGTATAATAGAAGGAAGAAAACTAGGATGGGCTACAGATGCAATAGTATATGATGAACAACCAGTAGGATTTAAACAATCTTGGTCACAAAGGTCAAGATGGACTATAGGTCATATTCAATGTTTACACGAATATACAAAACCATTAGCCGGAGCAGTTATAAAAAATAAAACATTAATGAATTTTGATGGACTTTTATATATGTTAGGAAGTATACCTATGTTCATAATGACAATATTATTAGTTATAATAAATTTTATAATGTTTATAGCAGGAGGCATGCCAGTTCCAGATTTACTTATAAATTGTTTAAGATACATTTTTCCAACATTTTTCTTACCAATATTTGTGGGAATTGTAATTATGCTAATGGACAAAAAGCCGATAAAACCTATGATAAAAGGACTAATATTATATCCACTATTTCTAGGATCATGGTTGTTAATAAATTTTAAATGTTTATTTATTCGTAACACAAAATGGGAAAAAATTGAACACGTTAGAGATATTAAAATTAAAGACGTGGCATAAAATACAGAGCCAAAGGAAAAACTTTGGCTCAATTATTTTGTCTTTTTTATATTACAAAAACACATAATCTTTCTAGTTTTAAGTATTGAGAAAAATAATTTCGTGTGTTAGAATATAACAAAAAATAAGAAAGGAATTACTCATGGAAAAAGATATAAAAACAGAAGTGACAGAAAAAAGAAAAATTAATTTAAAATTCATACATATAGCAATAATAGTAGTAGGAATTATATTTATATCACTACCAATATTTCACACTAATATGTGGTTTGACGAAAGCTATTCTATAGCAATGACAAGACACTCTTTTGCGGAAATATGGGCAATAGGTGGACATGATGTTCATCCAATTTTATACTATTATTGTTTGCATATTTTATATTTAATATTTGGAGAAAATATAATAATTTATAGAGCTTTTTCAGCACTAACCATTGCTTTAATGGGAATTATAGGATACACACATATACGTAAGGACTTTGGCGAAAAAACAGGATTATTATTTTCTTTCTTTTCATTATTTTTGCCAGTAGCAAGTCAATACTCAGGTGAAATAAGAATGTATTCACTAGGAATGTTACTTGGAACAATTATGGCAATATATGCTTATAGAATATATAAAGGCGAAAATAAGAAAATAACTTATATATTCTTTGGACTTAGTAGTTTAGCAGTAGCATATACTCATTATTATGGAGTTATGTTTGCAGGAATAATCAATTTATTATTACTTATATATTTAATAAAAAACCGTAAAGATAGAAAAAAAGATTTAATAGCATTTACAATAACTGCAATTATACAAATTATTTTATATATGCCTTGGCTTATATATTTTGTATCACAATTAAAAGGGACAGGATTTTGGATTACATTAACTTTCCCAGGAACTATATATGAAGTGCTAACAACTCAGTTTAGAGGAAATCTATCATATTGCCCAGTTATATTTACAACACTATTTTATGTGTATATTGCATATTTAGTATTTGCAACAAAAAAAGAGGAAAGAAAGCCTGGAACATGGTGCTTTATGATATATGTAGCAATTATTATTGCAGCACTGCTAATATCTTTATGCTTGCAAAGTGTAATCTTATTATTTAGATATTTATTAATTGTAACAGGAATATTAATATTTGGAATTTCATTTTTTATGGCAAAGGACACTAAAAAATGGAGAGTAATAACAGCATGTGCTATAATATTGATAATTGCTTGCTATAGTAATATAATTAGCATAAAAGAAGCTTATAACAAAGGAAATAGAGACTTTATAGAATACTTAGATAGCCAAATACAAGAAAATGATATTATAGTATATTCAAATGCGATAAATGGAGCAGTAATAACAACAGAGGTATCTCAAAAACATGATAATACATCATACTTCTATGATAAAGAAAACTGGAATGTAGAAGAAGCATATAAATCTTTTTCTCCATATATGGAAATAAAAAAGACCATAAATGACATATTGGATAATTACTCTGGAAGGGTATGGATTATTGAAAATGGAAATACACATGATTTACTAAATGA
The DNA here is from genome assembly GCA_944386665.1 of uncultured Clostridia bacterium. Classification (GTDB taxonomy): domain Bacteria; phylum Bacillota; class Clostridia; order TANB77; family CAG-508; genus CAG-245. The sequence continues at coordinate 2,458 of CALXBZ010000070.1, read as the reverse complement.
AATATCTGAAAAATACACAATAAATAAACTTGAAGATAGACAATTTAAGAATAAATATAAAAATTACGAATATACAATAGAATTAATAGAAATAAAATAGAATTAGCAAGAGGTTTATAGACTTATCCTAAAAATCTAAATATATTATAAGGAATGAGAATTCGTGGAAAAGCAAAAAATGAAAGTATATGCTTTTGTTGGACCATCCGGTACTGGCAAGAGTTATAGAGCACAACTAGTTGCGAGTGAAAACAATATTCATTATATAATAGATGACGGACTATTAATAAATGAAAATGAAGTGTTGGCAGGAACATCTGCTAAAAAAGCTCCTACAAAAATTGAAACAGTAAGACATGCGCTATTTATAGAAGAAAAAGAACAAACAGATATGAGAAAAGCGCTAAAAAAATATAAACCAGATAGCCTTCTAATTTTAGGTACCTCAGATAAAATGATAGAAAAAATTATAGAAAGCTTAGATTTGCCACCTCTTGAAAAAACAATTTATATTACAGATGTTGCAACAGAAGAAGAAATGGAGAAAGCAAGAAATATTAGAGTAACTCAAGGCAAACACGTAATTCCAGTTCCAACATTTGAAATAAAAAAAGATTTTTCAGGATACATACTAGACCCTTTACAAATATTTAAATCAAAAGGAAATGGACAAAATCCATATATATCAGAAAAATCTATGATAAGGCCAACTTTTAGCTATTTAGGAAAATTTACTATATCTGATAGTGTTTTTAGGCAAATTGCTGAAAGCATTGCAAAGAAAATGCCAGAAATACATGAAGTAAGAAGAACTAGAGTCGAAAATTATGGCGATGGAATATCTATATATATGGAAGCGATTTTAGTGTATGGTAATAATATAATAGAAGTGTTACAAAATTTTAAAACCAAAGTGAAAAAAGAAATTGAAAAGCAAACAGCAATGAATGTAATAAAAGTAGATTTAGTTGCTAAAGGAATTTATATGGAAGAATAAAGGAGGAAATTATGTCTTTTATAGTTGCAATAGATGGACCAGCAGGAACTGGAAAAGGAACAATGGCCAATATTTTATCAAAAAAATATAATTTGCTAAATATTGATACAGGAGCAACATATAGATGTGTTGCTTTAGAAATGCTAAATAAAAAAATTGGTTTAGAAGATGAAGAAAAAATTGCAGAAATGTTAAAAACAATAAAAATTGAAATGAATAACCAAAACGGAAAACAAAAAGTAGAACTAAATGGAGAAGATGTAACAGAAAAGATAAGAAGCAAAGAAGTATCAGAAATTGTATCACAGGTTTCTAGCATAAAGCAAATAAGATTAGCAATGGCAGGGCTTCAAAGAAAAATGGCACAAGGAAAAGATGTAATTATGGAAGGTAGAGATATAGGAACAGTGATATTTCCGACTGCCGATGTAAAAATATATCTTGATGCAAATGTTGAAGTAAGAGCACAAAGAAGATTTAAACAAAATCAAGAAAAAGGAATAAACATGTCTTACGAAGAGGTTCTTGAAAATGTTAAAATGAGAGACAAAAATGACATGGAAAAAGAAATGGGAGCATTAAAAATTGCACCAGGAGCAACAGTTATAGATGCATCAGAAATGACCATAAAACAGGTGGAAAGAAAAATAAGTAAAATAATAGACAAAAAAATAAAACAAAAAAGTAAAGAAGCTAAAATTTACAAAATAAGACCAGAAACAACCTGGAAAAAAATTGAAAGAGCAATAGTAAAAAGATTAATATATACTTTTTATAGAGTTGTATTTAGATTAGAAAAAGTAAATGAAGAAAATGTTCCGATAGATGGCACTGTTATTATTTGCGCAAATCACTTAAATACATGGGATGCAGTTGGTTTGGTAACTGCAACTAAGAGAAAAGTTAACTTTATAGCAAAAGAAGATTTATTTAATAATCCTCTTTTAAGTTGGATAGGACACTTATTTGATGTAATTCCAATAAAAAGAGGAATGAGAGATATGGAAGCAATGAAAAGGTGTCTGGGATATTTAAAAAACGGAACAGCATTAGGAATATTCCCAGAAGGTACAAGAAGAGGACTAGAAAAAGGGGCTAAAGTGCAAAATGGAGCAGCATATATGGCTCTAAAGACAAAAGCAAAAGTAGTACCAGTTGGAATACAAGGAACTTTCAAACCTTTTACAAAAGTAACTTTAAATTATGGGAAGCCAATAGACTTTTCAAAATATGATAGTAAAAATCCAGAAAAAGACGAGTTAGATAAAGCAACAAAAGAAATTATGGACAACATAATTATGTTGACAAAAGCTGGAAAATAAGATATAATGATGAACAGATAATTGCCTATTGGGGCAAAAAAATAAAATTGAAATGAAGGTTCTGTATGGAAAAATTTGAAGACAATTTAACTTTTGAAGATATAATAAGTAAAACATTTAAAGAAATAAAAGTAGGAAG
>CALXBZ010000069.1 GCA_944386665.1 uncultured Clostridia bacterium | reverse complement strand
ATCGTGAATTAGAAAAAATATTTTCCAATTCACGATTTTTTTGAGAGCTAATTTTCAGCTACTTTTTCAGCAGCCTCGCATATATCTAGCCCTCTTCTTAAATTTTATTCTAAGAATCCTTTGTAATGTCTTGTTACAAGTTGAGATTCTAATTGTTGTATTGTTTCTAGAGCTACACCTACCACGATTAGTATAGATGTTCCACCAAAAGCAGTATTTAGATTTGTAAATCTTGCAAGCATTGGTAGTATTGCAATTACTGCTAGGAATAATCCACCTACTAATGTTAGCTTAGAAATTACAGATGATAAATAATCTGTTGTTGGCTTTCCTGCTCTTATTCCAGGTATAAATCCACCATTTCTTTTAATATTTCCTGAAATTTCTGCTGGATTGAATGTTGCATATGTATAGAAATATGTGAATCCTAATATTAATAGCAAGTATACTATAGCATTAGCAATTGTATATCCAATTCCTACTGCTGAAGATGATGAAGCTATTGAGAATTTATATACTCCAGCCCAAAATCCTGTCTGTGTTGCAATATCTTTTACAAATATCTGTAAAAGCATTGCAGGGAATGTCATAAATGATGATGCAAATATTATTGGCATAACTCCTGCCATTACAAGTTTTAATGGTATGTGAGTATTTTGTGCACCAACCATTCTTCTTCCTACTACTTTTTTAGCATATTGTACAGGTATTCTTCTTTCTGCTATTTGAATAAATACAACTCCTGCAACTAAAATAATCATTCCTATAATTAAAGCTAATGCCTTAATTAATCCGACTGTGCTAAATGCACCTGTTTCAAATAGTAGTCTCCAAACATTTGTAACTCCACTTGGTAATCCTGATATAATACCAACAAAGATAATCATAGAAATTCCATTTCCAATTCCTTTGTTAGTTATTTGTTCTCCCAACCATATAAGAAGTGCTGTTCCTGTCATTAAAGATATAACAGTTATTGCTCCTCCAACAAAAGAAGTGTCCAAGAATATTCCTGAATTTTTATATGTTAAGAATATTCCTAATCCTTCGATTAACGCTAGAACTATTGTAAGTAATTTTGTATATTTATTTACTTTAGTTCTTCCTTCTTCTCCACCTTCTTTAACTAGTTTTTCCAAAGATGGAATAACCATTCCTAATAATTGGATAACTATTGATGCAGTAATGTATGGAGTTATAGACATAGCAAATATAGAAAGTCTTGAGAACGCACCACCTGATATTGTGTCTATAAGTCCAGTTACCCCATTAGTTGCAGATTTCATTTGTTCTGCAAGTGTAAATGTATCTACACCTGGTATTGTGATATAACAGCCTAGTCTAAAAATTACTATTAACAATAGTGTATATAATAATTTTTTTCTAACTTCCGGTGTTTTTAAAGCATTTTTTATGGTATTAAGCAACTGGAATCACCTCTGCTTTTCCACCTAAAGCTTCAATTTTTTCTTTGGCTGATTCTGTAAATCTTACAGCTGTTACATTGACTTTTTTGTCTAATTTTCCTGTTCCAAGAATTACTATTCCATCATTTACTTTTCCAATAATTCCTTCATCAACCAAACTTTGAGCTGTTACGTTTTCATTTTTTACTTTAGATAACATTGTTAATGTTACTTCTGTATAGTTTTTAGCATGAATATTTGTGAATCCTCTTTTTGGTAATCTTCTATATAATGGTGTTTGACCACCTTCGAATCCACGTCTTACTCCACCACCTGATCTTGCTTTTTGACCTTTATGACCTCTACCAGATGTTTTTCCTAATCCAGATCCAACTCCACGTCCAACTCTTGTTCTCTTTGTATTTTTCTGTGCTGGTTTTAATTCATCTAATTTCATCTCGTGACTACACCTCCTAATTTTATTATTTTATAATAATTACATTATTTCTTCAACTTTTTTTCCTCTTTTTTTAGCTACAGATTCTGCTGTTTGCATACTATTTAATCCTGCTAATGTTGCATAAACAACGTTTCTAGGATTATTTGTTCCTAATATTTTTGTTCTTATATCTCTGTAACCTGCAAGTTCTAGAACTGGTCTAACGCTTCCTCCTGCTATAATTCCAGTACCTTCTGCAGCTGGTTTTAGCATAACACTGGCACTTCCAAATTTTCCTATTATTTCATGTGGTATTGTTGTATCAACAATAGGAACCTCTATTAAGTTTTTCTTTGCATCTTCAATAGCTTTTTTTATTGCATCTGGAACTTCTGCAGCTTTTCCGTTTCCAACTCCAACGTGTCCTGCTCCGTCTCCTACAACAACTACTGCGCTAAATCTAAAGTTTCTTCCACCTTTAACAACTTTAGCAACTCTGTTTATAGCTACTACTTTCTCTTTTAATTCTGTAGAATTTTCTTCTTGCACTATTTTTCCCTCCTTCTTACAATGCTTGTAATCGTTTACGATTACTTTCAATAGATTGCTTTTTTAGCTTGCAACTATTAGAATTCTAATCCTGCTTCTCTTGCTGCTTCAGCTAATTCTTTTATAACTCCATGATACAAGTATCCACTTCTATCAAAAACAACTGTCTTTATTTTTTTGTCTCCAGCTCTTTTTGCAATTAAAGCTCCTACTTCTTTTGCTGCCTCAACATTAGCATGTTTAGTTTTTATTTCTTTATCTAATGTAGATGCTTGAGCTAAAGTTGTTCCATTAACATCATCAATTACTTGTACAAATAAGTTTTTGTTACTTCTGTATACGCATAATCTTGGACGTTCTGGTGTTCCACTTACTTTTGTACGAACACGAATATGTCTTCTTTCTCTCTCTGCTTTTCTATCTGTCTTTCCAACCATTTCTTACTCCTTTCTAATCAATGTAACAGCATTGATTTTTTAGTAATTTTAGTTTTTTACTTTGATAAGACTCTTTTATTATTTCTTACCAGCCTTACCTTCTTTTCTTCTAATATGCTCTGTAGCATATTTAATTCCTTTTCCTCTATAAACTTCTGGTGGACGTTTAGCTCTTACTTCATTAGCCATTTGACCAACTAATTCTTTATCTATTCCTCTAACTACTATATGGTTAGCATCTGTTAAATCAAATGTGATTCCTGCAGGAGCTTCCATCTCTACTGGATGAGAATATCCTAAGCTCAATACTAATTTACTTCCTTGTTTTTGAGCTCTGTAACCAACTCCGTTTATTTCTAGTTCTACTTTAAACTCGTTAACAACACCTTCAACCATATTATGTATTAAAGCTCTTGTTGTTCCATGTAAACTTTTATTTAAGTTTGTATCATCTGGTCTTGAAACTTTAATTTCATTTCCATCTAATTCAACTTTTATATTTGGATGTATGTCTCTTTCAAGACTTCCTTTTGGTCCTTTTACAGTAATGTGGTTTCCTTCTAATTTTACTTCTACACCAGCAGGTACTGTAATAGGCATATTTCCAATTCTTGACATGTTTGTTTTCCCTCCTTCTTGTCTATTTTTTACCAAACATATGCTAGAACTTCTCCACCTAAACCAGCTTCTCTTGCTTGTTTGTCTGTCATTATTCCTTTAGATGTTGAAATTAAAGCGATTCCTAATCCATTTAATACTTTAGGTAATTCGTCTTTAGATGCGTAAACTCTTAATCCTGGTTTACTAATTCTTTTTAGTCCATCTATTACTTTTTTACCTTTTTCTGTGTATTTTAATGTAATTCTAATTACACCTTGATTATTTTCTTCTTTTATCTCTTCAAATGATTTGATATATCCTTCTTCAAATAATATTTTTGCTATTGAAAGTTTCATATTTGAAGCTGGAATGTCAACAGTTTTATGTTTTGAACTGCTAGCATTTCTTATTCTTGTTAGCATATCTGCTATTGGATCTGTAGTAACCACTATTTTTTCCCTCCTTTTAAGTTTATTATATATATCAATCCTACCAACTTGCTTTTTTAACTCCTGGAATTTCGCCATTATGTGCTAATTTTCTGAAGCACTCACGACAAACTCCAAATTTTCTAATGTATGCATGTGGTCTACCACATAATTTACATCTATTATATTCTCTAGTTTTGTATTTTTGTGGTTTTGCTTGCTTTACTTTTAAAGATTTTTTAGCCATCAGCTTTCTCCTTTCTTCAATCTTTATTCCAGTATTCTTTGTGATAATTAGTTCTTAAATGGCATTCCTAATAATGTTAATAACTCTTTAGCTTCTTCATCAGATTTAGCTGTAGTTACAAATATTATGTCCATACCTCTTATTTTATCAACTTTTTCGTATTCTATTTCTGGGAATATTAATTGTTCTTTAATTCCCATTGAATAGTTACCTCTACCGTCAAAAGAATTTGCTGGTACTCCTCTAAAATCTCTTACTCTTGGAAGTGCTACATTAAATAATTTGTTTGCAAAATCATACATTTTTCCTTTTCTTAATGTAACTTTACATCCAATTGGTACACCTGCTCTTAGTTTAAATGCAGCTATAGCCTTTTTAGATTTTGTTATAATTGGTTTTTGTCCTGTTATTTGTGATAAATCATTAATAGCATTTTCTAATTCTTTAGGATTTTCCTTTGTGTCTCCTAATCCTATATTTATAACTATTTTATCTAACTTTGGAACTTCCATTACTGATTTATAATTAAACTTTTTCATTAAAGCTGGTACTACTTCTTTTTCATATTGTTCTTTTAATATTTCCATAAGTCTTTATAGACCTCCTTCCTTTACTTATTTTATTTTAGCTCCGCATTTTTTACATACACGTACTTTTTCATCTTTTTCTACAGTATATCCTACTCTAGTTGCTTTTCCACATTTAGGGCAAACTAAAGCTACTTTACTGCTATGTATGCTAGCTTCTGAAGGAATTATACCTCCTTGCTCACCTTGTCTTCTAGGTTTTACGCTCTTTTTTCTTATATTAATACCTTTAACAATTATTTTTTCTGTTTTTGGTATTACTTCTAGAATTTCTCCAGTCTTTCCTTTATCATTTCCAGATAAAACTTTAACTGTATCTCCTTTTCTTAATTTCATTTTTATATTTCACCTCACTATTATAGTATTTCTCTCTGTCTAAAATTTTTGAAATAAACAAGTATTGTTAAATAACTTCAACTAAATAATCTAAAATATATTTTGGATTATTGCGTTTGATTTAACAGCTCAAGTTTAATTAAAAATTTTATAGAACTTCTGGTGCTAGAGATAAAATCTTTAAATAATCTTTTTCTCTTAATTCTCTTGCAACAGGTCCAAATATACGAGTTCCTTTTGGTGTTCCATCTTCTTTTATTATAACTGCAGCGTTTTCGTCAAATCTTAAATATGATCCGTCAGCTCTTCTTATAGGTTTCTTTGTTCTAACAACTACGGCTTTAACAACGTCACCTTTTTTTACAACGCCACCTGGTGTTGCTGTTTTAACAGAAGCAATTATTATATCTCCAACTCTAGCATATTTTCTATATGAACCGCCTAAGCATCTAATGCACATTATTTCTTTAGCTCCTGTATTATCAGCTACTTTTAATACTGTTTGTTGCTGTACCATTTAAACTAGTACCTCCTTTTTTCATTCTTTTCAAGTTTTATTATTTTATTATAGCCTTTTCAACAACTTCAACAACTCTCCATCTCTTGTCTTTTGATAAAGGTCTTGTTTCCATAACTTTTACTTTATCTCCAACTTTACATTCGTTGTTTTCGTCATGAGCTTTTAATTTATATGTTCTTTTTCTTATTTTGCCATATGTTTTGTCCATCTCATTTTGTATAACAGATACAACTACTGTTTTATCCATTTTGTCAGATGTAACAATTCCT
>CALXBZ010000068.1 GCA_944386665.1 uncultured Clostridia bacterium | reverse complement strand
TTTTCTGAAAATTTAATTTGATTTTCATTTATTTTTTGCTTGCAGTCTTGTAACACTCTAGTAGCATTTTCTCTTTGCTCTGGTGTTGCATTTGGATTATTTATAGCAATATTACAATGTTCTTCAGTTTCTTTTAATTCTTTTAATTCTTTATCTAGCCTTTCAGCTTCTTTACTAAGTTCTTCTCGTTTTCCCATTAATACACTATTCTGTTTTTGATTACTTAGTAATTCATCTAATATTGCTTGATATGTATCCCTATTTTCTATTTGTTTTTCAACTAAAGGTAAATTTCTTTTTATTGCAATAAGTTTTTCTGATAAGTCTTTAATGTCTTTAGTCTTTCTACTATTTTCTGCTTTTTCACTTTTTCTTTGTGCAATTGTTTTTCTATACTCTTCTGAAGTAGTATCTTTGATTGCACTTAAATTTCTTGCAAGCTCAGCGTCTCTTGTTTGAAATTCATCCATATAGTTTTGTAAAGTTAGTCCGCCTCTTATCTTTTCATCACTATTATTTGTAAGAATCTCTTTATATAACTCGTATTTTTCTTCCCAATTTTTTCTTTCAGCCATAAAATATCCTCCTAAAAATTTTCTCTTAATTTTAGCTCGTCATTTCTATTATAACATAAATTTAGCTATTCTTCAAGCATTATGTTAATCTCTTCCATTTATTTCTTATTTTATCACTACTAAACAGTTTTTTTCAATAATTTTCATATAAATTGGTAAAATTTTTCTAAATTTGCTATTATATATAATATTTTTCAACTTCATTGTGCTATTTTCATATTTTTTATTTCTTGTATTGCTCTGTCCGATATTTTTCCATATTTAATTTTTTTATCTGCTATTTTTTTGCCCTCTAGTTCTGGCAAAATTCCATAGTTTGCATTCATTGGCTGGAATTTTTCGTTCGGTGTTGATATATATTTTGCAAGTGCACCTATCATTGTATATTCTGAAATCTCTATTTTTTCTTTTCCTTCTAATTGATTATAAGCATTTATTCCTGCAACCAAGCCTGATGATATTGATTCAACATATCCTTCTACACCTGTTATTTGTCCTGCAAAGTATATATTAGTATTTTTCTTTACTCTGTATGTATTATCTAATAGCTTAGTAGAATTAATAAAAGTATTTCTATGCATAACTCCATATTTTACAAATTCTGCATTTTCTAATCCAGGGATTATGCTAAATACTCTTTTCTGCTCTCCAAATTTCAAATTAGTTTGAAATCCAACTATATTATAAATTGTAGCATCTTTATTATCTTGCCTTAGTTGTACTAAAGCATATGGTCTATATCCAGTTCTTGGATCTGTGAAACCCATAGGTTTTAATGGTCCATATCTTAAGGTGTCTATTCCTCGTTTTGCCATTATTTCCACTGGCATACAACCTTCAAAAATCTCTTTTTTTTCAAATTGATGCAGTTCTACTACTTCTGCATTTACTAACTCAGTCCAAAATTTTTCATATTCTTCTTTATTCATTGGAAGATTTATATAGCTTGTATCTTTTTCTTGTAATTTGTTTTTCCACTCTTCTATATCTTCATCTCTTGCTCTTTCCTGTTCATATCTATTTCCATAAAAAGCTATATTCATATTTATGCTGTCTTTTAATATAATTGGAGCTGCTGCATCATAAAAATGCAAATTTGATTCTCCCGTAATTTGTAATATCTCCTTTGATAGTCCATCTGAAGTCAATGGTCCTGTGGCAATTATTGTAATCGTATCTTCACATATTTGTTTTAAGGATATGTCATTTTCTCCAACTTCTTCATGAATTATTTCTATGTTTTCCATTTTTTCTAATTCTTGAGTTACTCTTTCCGAGAAGACTTCTCTGTCAACTGCCAATGCTTGTCCAGCAGGTACTGCTGTTTCATCAGCTATGCGAATTAGTAGTGAATCTAATAACCTAAGCTCTTCTTTTAGCAAACCGCATGCATTTGTATGTAAATTCGATTTAAAAGAATTACTGCACACTATTTCTGCTAAATTTTTATTTGAGTGAGCTGGAGAAAATTTTCTTGGTTTCATTTCGTATAATTTAACTTTAATTCCTCTTTTAGCAATTTGATAAGCCGCTTCTGCACCAGCTAATCCTCCACCTATTACGTTTATATAATTATTCATTTTATTTTCTCCCCTAACTCTCTTTTATTATTCAAATAAATTCATTATGTCTTCTTTAGATAGTTTACTAATAAATGTTTGGTTTGTTGAAAGCATACTATCTATTAGTTCTTCTTTCCTTTTCTGTAGTTCATATATTTTTTCTTCAATAGAATTTTTGGTAATTAACTTGTATACTTGCACATTTCTTTTTTGTCCAATTCTGTATGTTCTATCTGTTGCTTGATTTTCAGCAGACAAATTCCACCAAGGATCATAGTGTATAACTACATCTGCGCCTATTAAATTTAACCCAGTTCCTCCGGCTTTTAGTGAAATTAAAAATAACTTTTTGTCTTGATTACTATTAAATTCATCAACTAAGTTAATTCTTTCTGATACTTTAGTTTGTCCTGTTAATTTTAAATATTCTATTTTTTCTTTTTTTAGTTCTTTCTCTATAATTTCAAACATAGCTGTGTAGCCTGAAAATAGTAATATTTTATGTCCTGATTGTATAGCATCTTTTACTATCTCTATGCATTGATTTAGCTTTCCACTTTCTCCATTATAGTTTTCTATAAATAAACTTGGATGACAACAAATTTGTCTTAATCTTGTAAGTAATGCAAGTATTTTTATTTGGCTTTTTTCTATTCCATTTTCTTTAATTTCTTGCATTGCATTTTTCTTAGCTTTAGATAAATACGATAAGTATATGTTTTTTTGCTCTTCCACCATTTGACTATTTAAAACTGTAATCATTTTGTCTGGTAATTCTGTTAAAACTTCTCCTTTTATTCTTCTTAATACAAATGGCTCAATTAATCTTTTTAATTTTTGCATTGCTATCTCGTCATTATCTTTTACTATTGCAGTTTCATACATTTCTTTAAATTTTCTATATCTAAATAAATATCCTGGCATTATAAAATCAAATATTGACCATAATTCAGATAACGAGTTTTCTATTGGTGTTCCAGTAAGTGCGTATCTTGTTTCTGCAGATATGTTTTTAATTGCTTTTGCATTTTGTGTATTATTATTTTTTATATATTGAGCTTCATCTGCGATTATATATTTAAATTGGTAATCTCGTTTTTGATATTCTTCTATATCTCTTTTTAATAATTCATATGATGTTATTACAATATTATAATTTGGAATTGATTCTATTTGTTTTATTCTCTCTTCTAATGTACCATGTATTACAATAGATTTTATTCCTGTTGTAAATTTTTCTATTTCATTTTGCCAATTTAAACACAATGAACTAGGACACACAACAAGGGTTGGCTTTTTACCATTTTTATCTATGTATGAGCAAATAACGCATAAAAGTTGTACTGTTTTTCCAAGTCCCATATCATCTGCTAAAATTCCTCCTAGTCCATAATAGTCTAACATGCGTAGCCATTGTGCTCCTGTTTTTTGATATTGTCTTAAATTTACATTCAAGTTTTTTGGAATTTCTATATTTCCTTCTATTTCACTTACATCAATGTGTTGAACTAAATCTTTATATTTTTCATCTTTAGTTGTATGTATAAATGAATTTTTTTCTAAGATTTTTTCTAAATATAGAGCTCTGTACATAGGCAATTTTAAATTATTATTTTTTATATTGCTATAATCTATATCTATATCTTCTGTTACACTTTCTATAAATTTTATAGTATCATTTTCCTCTAATTTTATGAAACTACCATCTTTTAGCCTATGATACTTTTTCTTAAGCTTATATTGTTTCATTATTTCTTGCAACTCAGATGCGTCAAAATTCAAATTTGAGAAATCTATATCTAATAAATTATTTTCTATTTTTATTCCTAAATTTATAGAAGTTGCGCTTTTTATTTCTTTTTCTTTAAACCTATCTGTAGCTAAAACTTCAAAATTTTTTATGTATGAATTAATATCATTGTTTAAAAATTCATATATTCTATCCTCATTTGCTAAAACAAGTCTGCTGTTCTTCTGATCTAGCATAAATCCACTTTTTACAAACATATTTAGTAATTTTGCTTCTTTAATTGTATTTCTAGATAGTAATTCATCGTGCTTTTCGTTATTTAATGGATTTATTTCCACGTCTCCATATAAGAATCTAATGTCAGCTAAGATATAGTTCTTATCATTGTAATCTAAATACAATTTTGCATATAGCTCTTCTGGTATATATTTTTCTATTTTTTTATATTGTTTTTCATCTATTTCTAAGTCTTTTTTTATATATGGCTCTACTATTGAGAAAAAATTAGATAGTTGCTTTTCAGGCAAGATTATTTCCTTAGTAAAATTTTTTCTAAAAATTTCTAAGGATTTTATAACAGTATTTTTATATTTATTAGAACATTTATATAGCTTTCTATCTAATAATAAATATGTATATTTTTTTCCTTCATAAATTGTATATTCGTAAATATCTATATTTGTGGTTATTTTATATTCTTCTGATTTTGTACTTTCTAATTTAAATTTTATATCAGGTTCATGTGGTATAAATAAAACGCTTTCCACACCATACTGGCTTTCCATCATAACAGCTCTATTTTCTAAACTATCAAATAACTCGTCTAGTCCAGTATTTGAAACAACAATAGCATCTTCTCCAAGTCTTTTTGTATAATAATCATACCCTGTAGATGCTTCATTTGCATATTTGATTATTTCTGCATATTTAAGCACAAAATCTAATATTTTTCTGTCTTCTTCTACAAATTTTTCTCTAGTATGAACAAACTCTAACTTTGCTCCATATTTGAATTTTTCTTGATTTATAAATCTATCATAGAATTCTGGCAGTGATTTTACTTTATAAAATTGTTTCTCTCCAATTTTTATTTCTATTTTTAATTTATTATTTATTTTACTGTATATAATTTTAGGTTCAATATGAATACTTCCTTCTTTATTCATGTTTTCATTAATGTTTATATCGTTTTCTTCATTAAATTTATAAAATTCTTTAACCCATTGATTAAAGATTTTATAATTGTCTACATGATTTTCTTTTCCACTAATTATATTATTTTCCATCAGTATTCTCCCCGCATTTATTAGTTATCTATTATATACCTTTTTATGGATTTGTGCAACGAATATATCGAAAATCACAATGTTAAATGTAAGTTTTTAAAACACATATTTTTCTCTTTCATATTGCTGTATGTTGATTTAATATTTTTTTAGCACTAAGTAGATTTCTTATTTAACTTTTCTACTATGTTTCTAAGTATTACTGTTCCTTTTGCAAATCAAAATAATGTATGAATGGAAAATATAAAAAAGCAAAAACTGTAAAAAACAATTTTTGCTTTTTAAATATTTTTCAGTATTATGCTCTATAATCTCTAGCATATACAGGGCTCAGCGCTACATTATAAAAAGTGTGGCACGAGAAGAACCGCTGCTGTCACCTGAACCGTCTGGACGGTAGTAGTTGCGATTAGTCGCCGGATAAACAGAGCCTGCAACGCCGTAATAGCCTCCACGAATAGCACGATAGACGGTGTAGTATGCCTCCTGTGTCCACTCCCAGCAATTTCCTGCAAAGTCGTATATATTGTTTGCTTTCCATTTTTCACTAAAACCAGTATCTTGCTTTTGTCCGTGTCCTTCTTCTGTATTATTACTATAGTTTCCCCAATCTTTTGAGTCCGTTATATTAAATCCTTTTTCTTTTAACCACTTACATGTTGCATCCCATTGCAATCCATATATCATTCTTGTACTTACTTTATTATTTTTTGCTAATCCTTTACATTTTGCATATAAATTATACCAATTTGTGTTTGTTAATGTTGCACC
>CALXBZ010000067.1 GCA_944386665.1 uncultured Clostridia bacterium | reverse complement strand
TAAAAAGCTTAGAAACATATAAAGGATTTTATATAGGAAGATATGAGTTAACAGCAGATGGAGAAAAACCAGGTGCAACATTAACAAATACAAATTGGTATAATTTATATGCAAAATGTAAAACACTAGCAAAAAATAATAAAGTAAGCACAAGAATGATATATGGCTTGCAATGGGACGCAACCTGTAAGTGGTTAGAGTCAAAAGAATATAATATGACAGATTCAAAAGATTGGGGAAATTACAAGGATAATACAGCAGATGGACATGGAACAAAGCAAGATACAGGCTTTAGTGAAAGTTGGAAAGCAAACAATATATACGACTTTGCAGGAAATTGCTATGAGTGGACACAGGAGGCTTTAAACACCTACCTTCGTGCTCTTCGTGGAGGCGATTGCAGCGTTACAGGCTCTAGTTATACGGCGACTGTTCGCGGCGGCAGCAGTCCAGACGTTTCAGGTTACAGCTTCTTTTCTTCTCGTGCCACACTTTTCATAATGTAGCGCTGAGCCCTGTATATGCTAGAGATTATAGAGCATAATACTGAGAAATAAGAATAAAAAAATAGTAGAGAAGGTAGGAAAACGAATTCATGTGCACCGTAAGGTGCATGTGAGAATACGTTTCCTATAAATTATAATTCATATAGAGATATTTTATAAGAAATTAAAGTAAATATGACTAATACAAACACAGATAATATTCCACTAATATTAAAAGAAAATCCAGGGTATAGCACAAATAAAGAACCAAGGGTAAATCCAATTATGGAATAAAAAGTAGCTTCATGGTATTTATTTAATAAAACTGTAATTATTTTTAACCATAAAATACTGCCAAACAATATTCCAACACACATAGGAAACAATACATGAAAATTAAGATAAGAAACGGCAGAAATATATTCTGGATAAACTCCCAAACACATTAAAATAATTGTGTTGCTAATGCCTGGGACAACAATACCAACCGACATTATGAAACCTGCAAAAATTAAGTATAAAGGGCTATTTGCAAAAATACTTACAGTAGTGCCGAAGTTAAAATATTTTTCAAATATTATAAGAATAATTCCAATTAGAAAAGAAAGAATAAGTGGAATTATTCTTTTTATATTAAAGACGAAAAAATTTAAATTTGTATTTAAGCTAGTACTAGAAAATTTAGAGCTAGAAGTTTTCATTTTAGAATAATTTGTATTCTTTGCTTGCTTAAATAACGAAGGAATTGTTCCAAGTATTAAGCCCATAAAAGCAAAAGAAGATATCATCTTATAAGTAGTAAAAAAATATTTTATAATATTACCAAATAAAACAATTCCAATAACAGCACCAAATCCTAAAGGAAACAAAAAAATTAAATTTTTCCTAAAATCACTAAAAAAGTGAACGATGCTATTAATCAATTTTTCATAAATTCCAAAAATAACACAAAATACACCACTACTAACACCTGGCAAAATTGCGCCACAACCAATAAAAATACCAATAAAAAAATTAAATAAATATTTCATATTCATCCTCCAGATGATATAATATATGCTAGATAGAAATATAATATTAGAGAAGAGATGATAGTATGAAAGATTTAACTTTAAGAGAAAAAGTTGGGCAAATGCTAATTATAAAAATATCTGGTAAAGAAATATCTAAAGCAACTAAAAAGATAATAAGAGATTATAAAGTTGGTGGAGTTATTTTATATAGAAAAAATTATGATAATTACGAAGAGATGCTAAATATAATAAATGAAATAAAAAAAATAAACAAGGAAAGTGGAAATATTCCATTATTTATAAGTATAGATCAAGAAGGCGGTAGAGTTAACAGAATGCCGCACGAATTAAAGAATATAAAAAGTGCAGGAAAACTTGCTAGTACAAACGACATTGATCTTGTGAAATCGGCTGCAAATGTAACAGCAGAAATGCTAAGAGATTCTGGATTTAATATGAACTATTCACCGGTATTAGATATACAGAGATTTGAAAATGGCCATGCAATAGGAGATAGATGTTACGGAAAAAATGCAGAAGATGTAAGCAAAAATGGAATTGCAGTAATGAAAGAATTATCGAGAAGTGGGATAATTCCAGCAATAAAGCACTTTCCTGGACATGGTTCTACTACTAAGGATTCACATTTTTTCTTACCTGTAATAGATAAGAATTTTAAGGAAATGGAAAATGAAGACATAATTCCATTTAAGAGAGCAATAGGACAAAATGCAGAAGTAATTATGGTAGGACATTTAATGATAAAAAATATAGATAATAAAAATCCAGCATCATTATCTAAATTTATATTGAAAAATTATTTAAGGCAACAATGTCAATATCAAGGCATAATTATGACAGATGATCTAAAGATGAGAGCGATAAGCCTAAAATACGGATATATTAGAGCTGCTAAAAAAGCGTGTAATGCAGGAGCAGATATAATAATGATAGGAGCATCTTATAGCACAATAGTAAAAGTTATAAAGAAAATAGAAAAAAGTATTGTAAATAATAAAATAGACATAACACAAATAAACCAAAGTGTTGAAAGAATTATAAAACTAAAAGAAAAATATCAAATAACAGATGAAAAAGTTAAAGGATGCAATGTTGAAGAAATAAATAAAAAAATTAAAATTATAAACGAAAAATGTTAGAAAAAATATAATCCAATATACGACCTGTAATAGGTCGTTTTAATTTTGAAATTATAAACAAAGAATATAAAATCTTAAATGGTCATGCACAATGTCAAAAATCTAAACATATATTGTGGTATATAAAAAATTGGAGGTGCTTTTATGCTAACCATTTCTGCTATGGGATTTTTCAGCTTTTTACAAACTGCAGTATTGGTTGTAGGTTATATTTCAAATAATAATTTATTTCCCGAACCATTGTCACCTGAAGAAGAAAAATTATATTTAGAGAAACTAGCAAATGGAGATAAAGATGCTAAAAATATATTAATAGAAAGAAATCTAAGACTAGTTGCACATGTATGTAAAAAATATTCATCAACAAACGTAGACCAAGAAGATCTTATTTCAATAGGAACAATAGGGTTAATAAAGGGAATAAATAGTTTTAATGTAGAAAAAGGAGCAAGACTTTCAACTTATGTTTCAAGGTGTATAGATAATGAAATTTTAATGTATCTTAGAAGCACAAAAAAACTAGGAGCAGAAGTATACTTAGAAGATACAATAGGAAAAGATAAAGACGATAATACAGTTACTTTACAAGAAGTATTAGAAAATAATGATAAGAATATTGAAGATGAAGTTGATTTAAAATTCAAAGTAAAAAGGTTGTATCAAAAAATTAAAGAAGTACTTAAAGATAGAGAAAAAACAATAATTGAATTGAGATTTGGTTTAAATGGAGAAAAACCTAGAACACAAAAGCAAATTGCAAAAATGATGGGAATTTCCAGAAGCTATGTATCACGTATAGAAACAAAGGCTATTGGTAAACTAGCAGAAGAATTTAGAGAATAGTTGAAAAAAATATAGCAATAGAGTATAATAGTATTCGACTAGCTAAAAGTTATAATATATGCTAAATAAAATAGACTAATAATATAGAGGAAAATATGATAAACTTACTTTTATGTGGAAATAATAAAGTATTTGATGGTGCACTTACAGAGCTAATATCGATTACAAATACAACAAAAGAAAATATAAATTGTTATATATTTACTATGGATGTTTCTAGGATAAAACCAGACTATATTCCAATAAATGACGAACAAGTTAACTTTTTAAATAAAGTTGTTCAATCTAAAAATGAAAATAATAAAGTTATAAAAATAGATGTTACAGATTTATACGAAAATGAATTTGGACATGGAAAGAACGAAAATGCATATTGTACACCATATACTTTACTGAGATTACTAGCCGATTTGGTACCAGAAATTCCAGAAAAAATATTGTATTTAGATATTGATATGATGGTTGCGAAAGATATATCTGAATTATACAATATAGACATTTCAGAATACGAATATGCAGCAGTAAGAGAAAAATATGGTTCAATATTTATAAGACCAGATTACATTAATGCAGGAATGTTATTATTAAACATGAAAAAAATAAAAGAAACAAAATTACTTGAAAAAGCAAGAAATTTAATTAAAAAAAGAAAGTTAATTTTTGCAGACCAAGACGCAATATTTTGGTCAACAAGTAAAAAATTATTATTACCAAGAAAATATAATGAACAATCAAAATTTAATAGAAAAGATACAGTAATTTGTCATTTTTGTAAAAGATTAATGCTTAGACCTTATCCGCATACAGAAAATTTTAAACAATGGCAAATAGATGATATACATAGAGAATTAAAATGCTATGCGTTTGATAAAGATTTAAACGAATACATAAATCTTAAAAATGAATATGAATTACAAAACACTATACAGTAAGAGAGGAAAGAAAATGCAAGACGGATTAGAAATTATACCAATATTTTTTGCAGTAGATAATGGATACATACCATTTTTAGCTGTAACATTACAATCTTTAATAGATAATTCAAGTGATAAATATCACTATTCAATAAAAGTATTACATGTAAATGTAACAAGTGAAAATAAAAATGCAATATTGAAATATCAGAGAAAAAATGTAGATATAGAATTTGTAGATTTAACGTATTATTTGGAAAAAGTAAAAGACAAGTTATATACAAGAGATTATTTTACTGCAACAACGTATTTTAGATTATTTATTTCAGACCTATATCCACATTATAATAAAGCCATATATTTAGACTGTGATATAGTAGTGCTAGGAGATATAGCAGAATTATATAATACAGATTTAGGAAATAATTTAGTAGCTGCTGCACCAGATGATATAATACAATGCAATGAAGAATTTCAAGAATATGTAGAAAAAGTGGTTGGTGTTTCTGACTACAGAAGGTATTTCAATGCAGGTGTTCTAGTAATGAATCTAGACCAATTAAGAAAATTCAAGTTCCAAGAGAAATTTTTATACTTACTTAGCACCGTAAAATTTGCGGCAATTCAAGACCAAGACTATTTAAACAGACTATGCAAAGGAAGAGTAAAATTAGTAAGTGTAGGATGGAACAGAATGCCGATGTCTACAATAAGAATAAATCCTGACGATATAAAATTAATACACTACAACTATGTATACAAACCATGGCATTATGACAATATAATTTATCAAGATTATTTCTGGAAATATGCAGAAAAAACTGAATTCATTGACTTTATAAGAAAAGTAAAATCTGAATACACAGAAGAACAAAAATTTGAAGATAAAGTTGGAGACAAACGTCTAAGAGAACTTGCAAAAATGGAAAGTGATTGTGTAGGAGATGATAGAATGTTTTATAGAAAAGATAAAGAAAATGAAACAGTAGAAAAATCTCAAGAAAGAATAGAAATACTTGAAAAAATTAAAAAATTAGAAGAGGAAGGCAAATTTGATATAGACGCAGAAAACGATCCTCCTACAATAATATTAACTCCAGAAAACGTAGACTATTTAAAAAGAAAAAGCTACAGTAAAATTAAAAATAAAGTAGCAAATAAAATGGGAGAAAAGTTCTTAAACGATTTATTGAAAGACAATAAATTAATCATAAAAAATATAAATGGAATAGAAAATTTACAAAGTGTAGAAACGGGAGCAATGATAACTTGTAACCACTTTAATCCATTTGATTCTTTTGCAATAGAAAAAGTATTTAGAATATCAGGACAATCAAAAAATAAAAAATTATACAAAGTAATAAGAGAAGGAAACTATACAAACTTTCCAGGACTATATGGTTTCTTCTTTAGAAACTGTGACACACTACCATTAAGTTCAAATAAAAAGACAATGGTAGAGTTCATGAAGTCAGTAGATATAATATTAAATAGAGGAGATTTTATATTAATATATCCAGAACAAAGTATGTGGTGGAATTATAGAAAACCAAAGCCTCTAAAAAATGGAGCATTCAAGCTAGCTGCAAGAAATGACGTTCCAGTTATACCAATATTTATAACAATGGAAGATAGTAAAATAATTGGCGAAGATGGTTTCCCAGTACAAGAATACACAATAAATATTGAAAA
>CALXBZ010000066.1 GCA_944386665.1 uncultured Clostridia bacterium | reverse complement strand
AATTACTAAAGTTAATGCTATATAATACAATATTTTCATAATAATTATAACCTCCATAATTTTTTTATTATAATTATAATGCCTAAATATAGTAAAAATATTCAAAATTTAATGGTTCTTTATCTTTTATTAAGAATTATGATGTTATTACTGATAAGTCTGACTTATTCTAAAAAAATTAAATGATTGTTTCTGGATTAACTTCATTTCAATAAATTCTATTTAATAATATAATTTATATCCACTCTTTATATTTTTTTATATATATTTTTTTTGCGATACTTGCTATTATACAATATAGGAAAGTTACTCCAAAAATTAATCCAATGTATTTGCTAGCTATTGGAACTAATCCTATTGCATTTCCTAGTGGAGTAAATGGTACCAAAATTCCAACAATAATCAATAAAAATGATGATATATATACTGCTTTATGAGCGTTGCTTTGAACAAATGGTAATTTGGCAGTTCTAATTATATGAAGCCCTATTAAGTTTGAAACAATACTATAAGTAAACCAAATTGTTTGAAAATGAGCTACATCTCTTACCATGAAAGCAAACCATAATAACAAAAATACAATTAAATCAAATGCTGAACTTACTGGTCCCATAAATAGCATAAACCTTTTTAAACTTTTTATATCCAATTTTTTAGGTTTCTTTAAGGACTCTTTATCTACATTATCAAAAGGAATTGTCATTTGACCAAAATCATATATTAAACCTTCTACTAATAATTGGATTGGTGTTTCTGGAAGAAAAGGTAGAAAAGCACTTGCTATAATTACCGATACAACTTCTCCAAAATTGAAACTAGTAGCCATTTTTATATATTTCATCAAATTTACAAAAGTGCGTCTTCCTTCTGTTACACCATCTAGCAATACGTTTAAATCTTTTTCTAATAAAATAATATCTGCCGATTCCTTAGCAATATCAACAGCGGTATCTACTGATACTCCTACATCAGAATTTGTTAATGAAGGACTGTCATTAATTCCGTCTCCCATATATCCAACGATGTTACCTGACTGCTTCAAAACTCTTACAATTCTTGCTTTCTGTATAGGAGAAAGTTTAGCAAAAATATTAGTTTTTTTAAGTAATCTTGATAAGGCAATATCTGAAAGTTTATCTATTTTATTTCCTAAAATAATATTTTTAGAATTAATTCCAACCTTATTACATACACATCTAGTTACTTCAGCGTTATCTCCTGTAAGAACAATAACTCTTATTCCAGCAGTATTTAATTTTTCTATAGATTCTTTGGCACTTTCTTTTGGGGGATCTAAAAAACCAATAAATCCCATTAAAACCATGTTCTTCTCATCTGAAATATCAAATTTTTCTATATTTTCAATATCACTCTTCTGACATACAGCTACTACTCTTAATCCTTCTTCATTTAATTTCTTAGATATTTTTTGAATATTTGATTTTATTTCTTTTGTAATTTGAGTTGTTTCTCCTTTGTATGAAAACATTGTACAAATGCTTAAAATTTCTTCAACAGCTCCCTTGGTAATTAATTGTTTTTTTGTACCATCACTTACAATTACTGATAAACGTCTACGAGAAAAATCAAATGGTATTTCATCTATTTTTTTGTATTTTTCGGTTATATATTCAAGATTGTTTTCTAAAGCTCTTTTTATAACAGCTTCATCAATACTTCCTTCTAATCCAGTTTGAAAATATGAATTTAAGAATGCATATTTTAAAACTCCTGTGTCTTCTTCTCCTTTTATATTTAAATATTTTTCAAGGACAATTCTATCTTCCGTTAGTGTTCCAGTTTTATCGGTGCATAAAATATTCATGGCTCCAAAATTTTGTATAGAATCTAATTTTTTTACGATAGTTTTCTTTTTGGACATTCTAACAGCGCCTTTTGATAAGCTAGAGGACAATATAACTGGTAGCAATAAAGGTGTTATACATATTGCTATTGCTACAGAAAAAGTAAAGGCTAGTACAATATCATGTTTTTCTACATTTATTATAAAGACTAGAGGAATCATAATTAACATAAATCTTATTAATAATTTACTTATATTTTCTATTCCTTTTTGAAAAGCTGTTTTTTCCTTGCCAGAACTAACTGTATAAGCAATCTTTCCAAAATAAGTAGAATCACCGGTCTTTATAACCACACCTTTTGCCGAACCAGATATAACGTTGGTTCCCATAAAACAAATATTGTTCAATTCTGCAATACTATCTACTTCTTCGTCAGTATTTTCTAATTCTATAGTTTTCTTTACACTATCAGATTCACCTGTTAAAGAAGATTGACCAACATATAAGTCCTTAGCTTCAATTATTCTTAAGTCTGCTGGAATCATGCTTCCTGCAGATAATAAAACGATATCACCAAGTGTTATATTCTTTACAGGTATTTCTATTTTTTTACCATCTCTTATAACTGATGCTGTTGTTGCGACCATTTCTTTTAATTTTTCTGCGGCTTTATTTGACCTATATGATTCAAAAAAATCTAGTAATGTGCTTGCTACAACTAAAATTGCTATTACTATAATATTTGCATAACTTGGGGTTTCTGCCAAGTATATATCTGTATATACTAAAATAATAGATATACCTATAAGTATACAGTTAAAAGGAGTAAGTAAACTTTCAAAAAGGTAATGATACCACTTTTTAGGTTTTGCCTGTTTTATTTCATTTGGACCTAAATTATGGATTCTTTCTTCCGCCTTTTTTGATGAAAGACCACTTTCTGTTACTTTATATTCTGCCAAAAATTCGTCTTTGGACATTTTACTATCTTTTCCGTACATTTCATATACGTCAACATCTTCTTTTAAATTAAGCATATTATATCTCTCCAATTATTATAAGACGATAAATAACTATTAAACATCTTATATTATTAATTTATTTTATATTGTATTATTATTTAAAAATATATACAATAATTTATAATAAAAAATTAAAGTAATTAGGTAATTTTTTTATATCTTCTGCAATCCACTTTTCCAGATAAATATGTGGATAGTTTTTCTCCAACTATTAGATTTTCCTTTTGACTTTTAGTAAGAGTTTTGATTTGATACTCTAATTTACAAGCTAATGATTTATCCTTGCTTTTCCAGGCAATTTCTAATTTGACAGCAGTATGTGATTTTGTATATTTGGCTCCAGTTTTAGATATATGTTCATTTATCCTTTTATTTAAATTGTTAGTTATTCCTGTATATAGAGAATTATCTTCACACCTTATGATATATGTGTAATACGTTTTACTGTGACTACATGTATTCATCGATTAAATTAAATCATACCTTTTAAATATAGTAATAATCATGCTATAAACTAATTTTTTACCTAACAATTCTCTGAATTTTGTAGTTTTAGATTTACCTTCATTTCTAAGATTTTCTAATGCTGTACCTAAATTGTCATATTCACTTAATATATCTGCAAGAGCCTTTTCAAATTTTTCTAATCTATCCATATTACTTTATACCGCCTTATTTAATAGTTGTACTTTCTAAAACTAATGCTTTTTTAGGACAAAAGTTAGAACATTTTCCACATTTGATGCATTTAGAATAATCTATTGTTGGGGCATTAAATCCTTTTTGTGACAATGCGCCTACAGGACAAACTGCTACAGCTGGACATTTATGATTTTGTGGGCAATTGTCTAATATGATTTTTAATTTTCTTTCCATAAAAAACCTCCGATAAATTTATTTTTTACAACGATTAACTTACATAAAATAATTATATGACATTTATTCTATATAACAATAAATTCATAGTGACAAGTATTTCATATATGAGTATTACTATACCATATTACAAATATATAATCCATATTGTTTATACAAATTTTAGCAAAAATTTTAAATTAAGATTTTAAATCGCTTTGTAAAAATAGAATACATACGAATAATATAATAAAATTTGAAAATAATAAAGATATGAGTAAATTATCTTTAATTAAAAATCCTGAATTATTTCAAGGTAACAAATATTTAAACCAAAATAAAAAATATTTTGAAGGTTGGTATTTTAAAAATACAGGTAGCAATAATGGAATTTCATTTATACCAGGTATAAATATAGATGGAACAAATAAAAAAGCGTTCATTCAAGTAATTACAAATAATTCTTCGTATTTTATAGATTATGATATAAATGATTTTTCGTTTAGTAATAATCCATTTTATATTAAAATTCAAAATAATATTTTTTCAAAGGAAAATATTCACATAGACATAATGGATGAAAAACAGAACCTTAAAATAAATGGAAATATTAAATATAGCAATAGCAAATATACCTTTTAAAATATTTGAATTTAAAGGGATTATATGTGACTTTATAATAGGCGATAAAGAATTTAAATTTACTACTTACAATAATACTAGGTTAATAAACTATGTAGTAAACGAAAAACTATTAAATATAACTTTAAAGAAAGAAAATTATTATTTAAATGTTAGATCTGTATATGAAAAAGGACTTAAACTTGCTGCACCAATTAAAGGGGAGATGAAGAAAGATATTTTTGAAAGCATATCTGCTACAATGACAATTACTTTAAAAAAGAAGTATAAAATTATTTTTTTAGACACTAGTACTAATTGTGGAATGGAAATAGTTAAAAATGGTAACGGAAACTGATTTTGATCCGATTTTTATATATTTACAAAATAAACTGCACATAGTGAATGTGTGGTTTATTTTATGATTCTTTTATGTTAAAATTTTATCAATTATAGATAAATATATTAAAATAAGAAAAAATAGTGTCTATAAAGAATAATTGGTAGTAAAGTTTTAAAATTTATTTATAATTTATGTTAAAATAGATAAAAACTATTGAAAAATAATTTAAAAGAAAGTATAATAATATTGTTATGCATCTGTAGCTTAGCTGGATAGAGCGTTCGGCTACGAACCGGAAGGTCGGGGGTTCGAATCCCTCCAGATGCACCAATGACGTTTCTGTTCGAACTAATGTAACAGAATTGATACAAAATCAATCAGAAAATAAAATCTGGTTGATTTTTTTGTTGCCTAAAAAAATATTAAAATCATCCAAAACGAAAGGAGGGTGTTTAAAAAGAATATAATTGAGAAAAAAATACAATTTAACGAAACATATTTTGTCTTTGCAATTAGAAAAAATGAAAGTAGCAAAGTTAACTTATTGCCTCACAGAGCTCACGAGTTTTGTGCCGTTAGTAAAAACTCATATGGGGAGATCTTATGTCATGGACAAAGTTCTGCGATACGAAGAAGACCCAAGTAGGTGCTTATATGGTACAAGAATTTTCACTTGTGTAGTAATAAAAACAAAAGCAAATTGGAAAAGAAAATTTCAAAAAATATAGATAAGGAGCCACTTTTTTATCAAATAATGCTATTAAAATTTGAAAAGTTTAGAAATATTTATCACAGTATTATGAAACATTTTCATAAAAGAATTTACTTAAATACAAGTGATTGCGTTAATATTTTATATAATAAAACAAAAATGTATGAAAAATTTGATACTTTGCTAAAAGAAGTTGATGAAGAATATAGAACTACCATAATAAATTTTGTAAAATATAAACTTGTAATGTTTAAAATTACAAAATTATGGAGATGGAATAAATTGAAAGAAATAAAGTCATTTTATACTTGTATAAGTACATAGATAAAGCTTAGATGTTTATAAAAAACGGGTACCAGAACGCTGGTACCCAAATTTAGGATTTGCAACATTTTGTGATAATGCTACATAATTCTCCTAGTGAGAGTTGGACTACTCTCAAATTTTTTGGGAATGTCATCGGCAATCTCGGCAACATTTACGCTTTCTATATGGGGCAACAATTGAAAATACTTTCAATATTGTTCGCCCAAACAAGCAATAACGCCTATCATTTGTCGAGACTCATCATCTGTCCAAAATTAGATGTCCCAATAAAATTAACAAAGGTATATCACCTTAGAAATTATTATAGCATCTTTTATGTATCTTGTCAAATTTGGATGTATCTACGATAGTGTCAATTTATTTCGGGAAAATTTATAAAAAAATTTTCACCCTCAAAATTGCTCTATAAATAGGCTATTCTAT
>CALXBZ010000065.1 GCA_944386665.1 uncultured Clostridia bacterium | reverse complement strand
AAAATGATGGATTACAAAGAATATGGTGGAGCACTATTTTTAGGTGTAAAGAAACCTGTTGTAAAAGCTCATGGAAGCAGTGACGAAAAATTATTTGAGTTTACTGTTAAACAAGCAGAACAATTTGTTAATAATAAAACAGTTGAGAAATTAACTACTGAATTTGAAAAAATAAAAACAGATTCAAAATAGTTATTTAAAATATAAAAATAAGCATTAAGTTATACTTAACGCTTATTTTTTATTTGAATTATTGTAATTCAACAACTGCTCCTACTTCTGCGAATTTAGCTTTTAATTCTTCAGCTTCTTCCTTAGCAACTCCTTCTTTAACTGTTTTTGGAGCTCCGTCAACTAAGTCTTTAGCTTCTTTTAATCCTAATCCTGTTGCATCTCTAACAACTTTGATTACTTGGATTTTGTTTGCTCCTGCTTCTTTTAATACTACATTGAATGAAGATTTTTCTTCAGCTGCTGCAGCTCCTACTCCTGCTGCTGGTGCTGCTACTGCTGCTGCAGATACTCCATATTTTTCTTCTATTCCTTTTACTAATTCAGCTAGCTCTGCTACTGATAAAGCGTCAATGCTTTCTAATAATTCATCTATTTTTGTCATTTTAAATTTCCTCCTTATAAATTTTTAACTTTTCTCACGGCAATTGTGAGATTTCGTATTTTATTTTTTGATTTTTCATTTTAGTGATATAAGTTCACAACTCTTATTTTATTAATAATTATTATAGTTTTATTAATATTTTGGTATGATTAAGCATTCTCTTTTTGAGATTTAACTTGATCAAGTGCAACTGCAAGTTTTGTAATATTTCCAAGTAATGCTCCAGCAAGTTTTGCAAGTAATTCTTGTCTTGATGGTAATTTTGCAAGTGTTATTATCTCCTCTGCAGTCATAACTTTACCTTCAACAACTCCACCTTTAATTTTGTAGAAGTCATGTCCTTTAGTAAAGTTGTATATTACTTTAGCTGGTGCTAAGTAATCTTCTTTAGATGTGATTAATGCAACTGGTCCTTCTAATACAGAATCTAGTTCTTTTTCTCCATTTGCATCTAATGCTCTTTTTACAATGTTATTTTTTATAACTCTGTATTCAGCATTTGCACTTCTTAATTCTGATCTTAATTTAGTTACGTCTGTAACTGTTATTCCTCTATAATCTGTTAATAAAACTAATTTTGCTTCTTTTAATTCTTTAGCTAATTCTTCAACTTGTGCTTGTTTTTTTGCTATTGTTTTCTCATTTGCCATTTTATTTTCACCTCCTAATATATAAAAAATCCAATCCGTATAGCTCGAGGCTATAAGAATTGGATTTATATCCGTACTTATGCCTCGGTAGGACTTACTTTTGCCTACTGTCTTTGGCTATATTTCATAAATTATTTTTGGTCAATATACATACTTGGACCCATTGTTGTAGATATTGCAACACTCTTTATATATTGTCCTTTTGCTGCTGCTGGTTTAGCTTTGATTATAGCATTGATTATTACATCATAGTTCTCAGCTAATTTTTTTGCTCCAAAAGAAACTTTTCCAAAACCTAAGTGAATTATATTGTTTTTGTCTAATCTATATTCAACTTTTCCTGATTTAATTTCTTTGATTGCTTTTGTAACATCCATTGTTACAGTTCCTGATTTAGGGTTTGGCATTAATCCTTTAGGTCCTAATACCTTTCCTAATCTTCCAACAACACCCATCATATCTGGAGTTGCTACGATTACATCATAATCAAACCAATTTTCTTTTTCTATTTTTGGTATTAATTCTTCTGCTCCTACAAAATCTGCTCCTGCTTTTAATGCTTCGTCAGCTTTTGGTCCTTTAGCAAATACTAAAACTTTTTGAGTTTTACCTGTTCCGTTTGGAAGTACTGTTGTACCTCTAACTTGTTGGTCAGCATGTTTTGAGTCAACACCTAATTTAACATGTAATTCAACTGTTTCATCAAATTTAGCTTTTGGCATTTTTTCAATTAGTTCTAGTGCTTCGTTTGCAGAATAAAGTTTTGTTCTATCTACTAATTTTGCACTTTCAACATATCTTTTTCCTTGTGCCATTTAAATTTCCTCCTTTTGGTATTTTCGAATATTTATAATATTCTCCCAATTTTATTTTTTAATATTAGTCTGCAACATTTACACCCATAGAACGAGCTGTTCCTTTTACCATACTCATTGCTGCCTCTAATGATGCTGCATTTAAGTCTGGCATTTTTTGTTTTGCTATTTCTTCTACTTGTGCCATTGTTATAGTTGCAACTTTTTCTCTATTTGGCTTTCCTGAAGCCTTTTCTATTTTAGCAGCTTTCTTTATTAAAACTGCCATTGGTGGCTCTTTTGTTATAAATTCAAAAGATTTATCTTTGTAAACTGTTATAACAACTGGTATTATTAATCCTGCTTGTTTTGCAGTTCTATCATTGAATTCTTTAACAAATTGCATGATGTTAACACCACTTCCACCTAAAGCTGGTCCTACTGGTGGAGCTGGTGTAGCTTTACCTGCAGGTATTTGTAGCTTTATTAAAGTTGATATCTCCTTCTCTGCCATTTTTTTGCACCTCCTTTTAGTAATGTATATTAACAAAATAATTTATTAAAATGAATTTAAAATAATTTTAAATTCTCTTTTAAACTGATTTAATTATTGTACTTTTTGTACTTGAGATAATTCCAAATCAACTGGAGTTTCTCTACCAAACATTGAAACTAACACTCTAACTTTGTGCTTTTCTTTGTTTATTTCTTGTACAACACCAACATAATCCTTAAATGGTCCATCTATTATTTGGATAGAATCATTTACATCATAGTCTACATTTATTTCAGATATTTCAAATCCCATTTTTCTGATTTCGTCTTCAGTTAATGGAATTGGATCTGTTCCAGAACCTACAAATCCTGTAACGCCTCTAGTATTTCTTACGATATACCAAGTTTGCTCTGTAACAATCATTTTAATTAAAACATAGCCAGGGAAAACTTTTTTCAAGTTTGTCTTTCTTTTTCCATCTTTTATTTCAATTTGTTCTTCCATTGGAACAACAATATCAAAAAAGAATTCTTCCATTTCTTGATTTTTTACTTTTTTCTCTAGATCTGCTTTTACTTTATTTTCATATCCAGAATATGTATGTATTACATACCACTTTGGTTCTAAGTCTACTTTTTCTTGAGACATGCTTTAGCCTCCTTTATAAAATTATTCAGCATTATTTGTACTTTCAGTATTGTCTTCGCTTGAACCTTCTGTAGAATTTTCAGCATTTTCTGTTGTTTCATTATTATTTACATTATTTTCTGTTGTAGAATTTGATAATGTATTTTCTTCTTCATTTTGTGAAGATTGAACTACTGTTTTCAATTTATCAATTCCGAAAGTATTAATTTTTTCAAAGCAAAGATCTAATAAAAATACTATTACTCCAATTATTACAACAGAAACAATTACTGCTAAAGTATTATTTAATAGTTGCTTTGGAGTAGGCCAAATTACTTTTTTAAGCTCGGCTTTAACGCTTTTAAAGAAATTCTTTTTTTCTTTTTTGCTATTCTTTTTACTAGTATTGTCCTTCATTTTCTTTTCTTTATTTTTAGCTTCTTTAGCCATCGTCTTTCCCCCTTAAGGATTATTATTTTGTTTCCTTATGTGTAGTACGTTTATGACAGAATTTACAGTACTTTGTTATTTCTAATCTGTCTGTATTGTTTTTCTTATTTTTTTCTGTCATGTATGTTCTTCTTTTGCATTCTGTACATTCCAATGTTATTGGTTCTCTTGCTCCTTTTGCAGCCATTTTATACACCTCCAGCCATTATTTAGCTTTATTCTAATTCATATAAGCGTATGTTCCTCACATACGCTTAATTATTTTACCACGATTTTGCTTATATGTCAATCATTTGATGTTATTTTTTATATTTCTTCAAATGTTTTTATTTTATTAATGCCCTCTCGTGTTTTTCTTCTTCATTACAGAAAATCCAAATTTTCCTACTTTATCAGAAAGAGGATAATATCCTCCATTGGCATAAGCTATTAAGTTGCATTTGCTAATATCAAATGTTCCTTTTTCATCTATGTATTTTTCATCAGCATCTATAGATAAAATTTCTGCCACGAACATATCATGACTACCTAGAGGAACAATTTGTTTAACCTTGCACTCTACCGATACTGGACTTTCTTTTATAAGTGGAGCTTTTACGAAATATGCGCTTTCTTTGGTTAATTTCATTTCTTTAAATTTATCTACATCTTTGCCACTTTTTACTCCACACCAATCTGTAGCATAAGCTAGTTTTTCTGTTGTTAAATTTATTACAAATTCTCCATTTTCTTTTATTATATTGTATGAATGCCTCTCTGGTCTTACAGATATGTAGCACATAGCAGGATTCGTATTTATTATTCCTGTCCATGCAACAGTTATAATGTTAGATTTTTCCATAGTTCCACAGCTTACCATTACTGCTGGTATTGGATATATAAAGGTTCCTGCTTTCCATTGTACTTTTGCCATATTAATATCATTCCTTTCTAAATAATAAATCTTGCTAAAGCCATTAACAATTAATTGCTTTAGCAAGAGAGCATTTATGCTCTAGCGTATATTTCATTTTATTTTTATAATTATCTATTTGAATCATCTGGATCAGGGTCAACAGGTGTTTTACTAGTTTTTCTTTCTTTATTTGTCTGGTTATTTTGATTGTTTCTCTCCTCTGTTTTCTTTTTTCTATATTCGCGATCTAATTCTCTACACAATCCTACACATTCTGGATCAAATGTTCTTTCAAGTTGACCGTCTTTATTTGAAACTACTTCACCTACATATCCACCAAGATAAGCTTGTCCGAGTCTTATAGCTTCATCTGACAACAAGTATTCTTCCACTTTAGTTCTATAGCCTGCATCTTCACGCATCCTAACTATATCTATATTAGACATAATAGATTTATTTTCAATTACTCCGTCTTTTTTTTCCTTTGATATAAAATATCCATAAGCTTTATCTTCTGACATCATGAAATCCTTAGATTGTATAACTGCAACTTTTACAACTCTAATTCTTTCACATTCTTCATTTTTTGGAAGTTCAATGCAATATTGTTGTTTGTTTTTTAATTCTTGTATTACTGGTTTTCCTAAACTTTTTAAAGCCCTGTCACCAGCTCTAGCAGTTAATCCATAAGCATATTCTTCTCTCTGTTTAGTTGTAGCAATTCTTGAATATGCCCACATATATTTAGTTAAATTTAATAATAAATTTTTAATAGAATCAATATCATCTAAATTTGGGTTTGCTAAAGCAATTCGTATATATTGAAGTGTTTTACTCTTTAAATAATCGTCCTCTTTTGCTGTTTCTCCCGTTGTAGCTCTATTGCTTACAGTATTTAATATTTGAAATGCATTTTGTGGCATTCCATCACTTTGAAAAGTAACAGCATTATCTAATTTTTCATCTATTCCTGCCAATATTTCTTTCATGTCTGTTTTTCCAGTTGCATCATAAGCTTTTCTTGCTTCTTCTGTAGCAATTTTGGCATATGCAGTTGCAATTCCAGTCATTTCTTCAATTTTATCTGCTATAGCTTTTAATTTTTCAGACACACTACCTTCTTTTTCTAATATTCTGTTAATATCACAAATGCCTTCTGTAAGTTTCTTTTTAGCCTTTACTTTTATAACAGCATCTTTTGTTCTTGTACTAGTAGTTTCTTCTTCTTCAGTTAATAAATCTTCTATTCTCAATAATTCATATGCGTTCATAATTTCTCTCCTCAATAAACATACTTTAAAAGTATATATTTTACATATTTATATTTTAGCACATATTTCTTTTTTTTGTCAAAATATTAATTAATTATCTAAGATAAAGTAAAAAAATTTGCAATAAAAAATTAGAAATTACAGACAATATCTTTTATTGCTTCTAATTTCTAATTTTATATATTATAAAATAAAAAAAACTGGCGATAACCTATCTTCCAAGCAAGGTAACTCGCTAGTATTGTCGGCACTTGAGAGCTTGACTTCTGTGTTCGGAATGGGAACAGGTATTTCCTCTCAGTAATAATCACCAGAAAAGTTTTGTATACTTTTGATATTTATATCCAAAGCACACTCAAAAATACATAGAAGAAATTTGTAAACCATTTTATATTAGTGGTTAAGCCCTCGATTTA
>CALXBZ010000064.1 GCA_944386665.1 uncultured Clostridia bacterium | reverse complement strand
AGCAGAATTAGACGCAGTATTAGGAATGAAGAAAAATCATAATATACCTACTAATTATTCGCAAACTTTAAATAGGAAAAAAGTAGATGGAATTCAAGGAACAAATGGAATAAATATAGGAACAAAGAAAGATGAACTAGAAAGATAAATTACAATTTATCGAATTAGAATACCTTATTAATATAAATGAAAATACAGTTGTTGATATTATAGCTAACAACTGTATTTTTATATTTTCATTTTTGTTATATTACTGATTTCTTCTATAAAAAGTTTAGGTTCAAAATTTTTTTCGTAATATTCATATCCAAAAACTTTTTCAAAATTCTTTATAGATAGTTTCTTATTTCTGTTAGATAAAGCATAATTAATATTGTTTCTTATAGAATGGATATTAAAACCATATTCACAATGCAAATATGAATAAATTTTTTCAAGAGTAATAAACTCAAGATCATTTTTTATAATATATTGTATAGATTTATTTATTAATTTTGTACCAATGAATGAAGTATTTAATCCTAAAGAACGAAGTATGTTTGTAATATGTAATACTTCATTTGGACTGATTCTATACTCACTTATATTCATTACTCTTTCCACCCTTTCCTTTAAAACTAATTTAATTATACATAAATTATGTAAACAATTCAAAAAGATAGAATGTGCAAAATAAGTGCATAAATGTGCATGATATGAACATTTATAAAGGTTGAAAAATAAAAATATATGAATTTAAAGATTTTTTTACCCAAAAACTATTTAAAAAATAAAAAATGTGCAAATTTTGCACACAGATATAATAAATTATGTAAAAAGAAAAAGCATGGGGGATCTAGCGAAAGACCATGCTTTTTCTTGTTTTAAGATTTCTCTTAAAACTATATAATTATTTAAACTCTTGTAGCAAGTTTAAAATAATTATCAAATATATTATACTACAAAAAGAAAAATTTTTAAATAGGTGGGGAACAATTAAGTTCCCCTAGTCGCCTTATCTAGCAACCAGGACTTCCGCCCACCATACTCATAATCTTTCATATTGCTAGCTCCCTTTCTTCTAGTCTCTATTTGCAATGTATCAATATTTTTAGGAATCCAGCTTATGGGCGGATTCTATACAAAAATCCAAGCAGCTACAATGCTTGGAGTATTTACTAAAAATATCGAATAACATCAAGCATTTAGCTTGGGTTTGGATTCTTATATAAAAAGATAAGACTCAATCAACCTACAAACAGGTATACATATATTATACTACTTTTATTAGTATAAATCAAATAAAGTGTTGATATATCAAGTAAATCTCCACTTTAAACATTGAAAAAAATGGAAAAATATGTTATAATTTTATTATGTAAAGTGGGTGATTTTATGTCCGATTTTAATAGTAAAGAATTTGGAAACAAATTAAGAGAATTAAGAAAGAGTAAAGGCTTGAGTCAAGAAAATCTCGCTACTAAATTGAATATAAGTAGAACTACAATAGGTAGATTTGAAAATGGAGAAATGATACCAAATGCTCAAATTATTAAAGAATTATGCGAAATTTTAGGTGTTTATTCTACCGAATTATTTGAAATGGACTATAAAATAAAAAATAAAGATGATATAAAAAATCCATTTAAAGCTGATTGTTTATATATGTATTTTAATGCTTATAATTATAGAACTGGAAAGTTTGGTAAAGGTAAATACAAACTAGAAATAAGAGAATTTCCTAATTATATACAAGTAAATATGATTGATTTAATAGATAATAAAATATACACATCTGGCTATATGTTATCTGACAATAATGCTTGTTTTATCATACTTGAAAACTATAAACCTAACAATGCAAGATTAGAAGTAGCAGAAATTATAATTAATGTATGTAATGGTGTAGATGATTTAATGATGGGTTCATATTTAGGAACAGATAGACAATATAGACCTTCAATTAGAAAATGTTATTTTTCTAAAAAAGATATTGAATTTACTGATGAAATGTTTGAAGATTTAAAAATAACAGAAAAAGAAAATCATACATTAAAAGAAGAAAATGCTTTATATTTAGAAATATTTAATAATTAAATAAGTTATAAAAATAAATTTAATAAATAAGAGGAACGTGAATTTTAAGTTACACGTTCTTTTTTTGTGTTTATTTCAATACTTTATAGGATTTTTTAAAACTAATTTTTTAGTAATTTTTAGTTTGAATTAGAAAGTATATTAAGAAGTTAGAAAATATTAGAAAAATGAATTTTTATACCTTTCCCCCATGCTACCATATAATCAAGCTAGCAAAAAAATAATTGGTATTGCAATATCAAAGAAAGGACAAAACAAAATTGGATAATAAAAAAGCAAAAAAACATCAAAAAAATGATCTTGATTTTGATTACAAAAAATTATCAGAAGATGAAATTCTTTTGAATAATGTACTTAATACAAATGAAAAGGACATTCCTAAAAATGAAATTGTTGCACAAATGATAAAAGGTAATATTTCGGATTTAGTAAAAAATCAATTAAATAGTAACAAAAGAAATGACTTACAAGAAAGTATTTTTACGGGTAATGAAAAAAATACAAGTCCTTGGTTTGCAGAATATAAAAAACAAAGAATAACCATTACAAAAGATAAAATTAGAGCTTATTTAAGAAATTATAAGGATTTAGGAAAATTAATTAAATACCGTAAAGAAAAAATTGAAAGAGAAGAAATTAAACCAGAAAGCCATGAACTAAATCTTAATGATCTTGAAAATTATGATTTTTTAGAAGAATCCGTAATTGATAAACAGACATTTTTAAGTTCAACAGATTATAAAATTCAAGAAATGGAATTTTATCAAAAAGAACTAATGATGATTTTAAAATATCTTAAAAAATATATATTTGTTTCATATCAATTTTTGGTACTGAAATATTATTTAAAGCTTTCTGACAAAGACTTAAAAATTGCTACGAATATTGAAAAAACAGATTATATAGACAATGTAATAATCGAATATATTTATCAAAAATTATATGAGGAGGCTAAAAATAATGGCAGAGATAAGGACAATCTATAATGCCATTAATGAAGGTAATGTTATGAAAAGATATGTGGATTTGAGAAATATAAAAATTGAATCTCGTAATGATTTATTAAAGACTTGTCAAGTATTTAGAAATCCAAAGTTTGAAACTTTCAGAATTATATATATGCGAAATAATTCGATTATCAATTATGAATCTATTACATCTAAACTTCCTAATTCTTGTAATGTATTTAGAGTAAAAGCTAATACTCCATATTTAAAAGATATTAAAGGATTTGAGGATATTAATAGAAGAATGTATCGACTTGGAGCTAATGGTTATTATTTACAACATAATCATCCATCTGGAAATGCAAAGGCAAGTATAGAAGATATGATACTTACAGAAAGATTATCTAAAAATGTTAAAGGATTTAAAGGGCATATTATTATAGACCATGGAACATATGCATGGATTGAAAAGGATAATAGAACAGGAAAATTAAAAGCAGAAAATAATATTTTAATTGAATATTTACCAACATTAAATACACAAGATGTAATAAAGGATAGTCCTTTATTACATAAAACTATCAGCTCAAGAAATGAATTAGCAAGATTAATGTATGATGTAAAACATTCTAATAATTATTC
The DNA here is from genome assembly GCA_944386665.1 of uncultured Clostridia bacterium. Classification (GTDB taxonomy): domain Bacteria; phylum Bacillota; class Clostridia; order TANB77; family CAG-508; genus CAG-245. The sequence continues at coordinate 2,626 of CALXBZ010000064.1, read as the reverse complement.
ATGTTTAGTATTAACATCAGCAACAAATAATATAAGGCTATTTCAAGAATTACCTAATACATTTATTAATATGAGTTATAGACAAATTGGTGGATATATCAAGAACAGATGTATAAATACTGGTTCTATAAGAGCTTTTTTGGCTACAATGGATAGACCATTTTTTGAAAGAGCTAAAGACCTTGTTAAATTGGGATATGTTACAGACTGTATCGCATATATGATTACAAAAGACAAATCAGAAATAATTGAAGGAGCAGATAAAGAAAGTATAGATCAAGATATTTTTAAATCATTGAATATTAATAAGAAAAAATTAATGAATAAAGAAGGAGAAGATTTAAGTATATGAAAAAAACAAGTAAAAATATACAAGAAGAAATAAATGAATTAAATCAATTTTTTGAAGATATGGAAAAAAGTCTATTCAAAGAATATTCTAAAGAAGATTTTGAAGAAATGGAAAAAGAATATATTTCATCAGAAAAAAAGAAAGAGAGGTGTTCTTATGGGAGATAGAGCTGTAATTAGTAATAATACAAAAAATCTAGGAGTTTATCTACATTGGAATGGTTATCGTGAGTTTGTAGAGTCAGTATTGGCATATTGTGATTTAAAACAATATAGAAGTCCTGATAGTGATGATGAATATGGTTGGGCAAGGCTATGTCAAGTTATAGGAAATACTTTAGGTGGTACACTTTCACTAGGTGTTGGCAGATACGAAAAAATGGATACAGATAATTATGATAATGGAACTTATATTATTCAAGGTTGGGATATTAAAGACAGATTATATAAACATTATATAGACCAAAAAAGAGAAGATTCTATTTTAGATGACCTAAGACAAATTAATACAAAACAACCTAAAGAGGAACAATTAGAAGATAAGGAAATACAAATTTATGCAAGAAATTGGGAAGAAAAACATTTAGATAGATTAAAAGATAAAGATAGAATTGTAGTTGAAAAGAGAATTAAAGAAAGAGAAAAATCAAAAAATAAAGAACAAGAAATACCTTATGAAGTTTTAGAAAAAACAGGTACAACCTATAAATTAAGTAAAGGGGATGATGAACATAGAAGATAAAGAAAAAATAATAAATGAAAATTTAGAAAATTACAAAGAGCAACTAATTAAAAATATTAATTTATTAAATAATTCTATAAGCAAAAATAGTAATGAAATTGATATGAATAAATTAATAGTTTTATTAATTGAAAAATTTAATATAAATCCGTTTACTAATATGAAAGTTAAAGATGTCGCGACAGATTTAGGAATGAATCAAAATAATGCAAATGATTTGTTTAGACGAAATGACTTTCCTGCAATAACTTTTACTAAACCAAAACAAATTTGTTGGTTATCATATTTACTTTGGAAAATGGAAAGGAGGGTATAAACTACGGATAATGATATAAATTATGGCAATGGTTCAATATATTTTAGAAATGATCGTAAAAAATGGGTAGCTCAATATTCAGAATATGATGTGATGAAAGATAGATATGTAAAAAAAAGAAAAAATTTGCCATCGAAAGAAGAAGCAGAACAATTCTTAAAAGAATTAAATTATCGTAGAGAAAATCCTATATATATTAAGAATAATGGTATTCCTTTGTTTGATTTAATGCTTACCAATTTAGATAACAAGAAAAATGCTAATTTAATTTCGCAAGCACAATACGATAGAGTTAAAAGAAGTCTTAATGTAATAAAAAAAGCACCCTTCTGTTTTAAAAATATTGAAGATATCAAGTCAGAAGAAATACAAGCTTTTCTAAATGAAATGTCTAAAACATATAGTAATTCTTCAATTAAAAAGTTTAGTGAACAATTCGGACAAGCTTTTAAATATGCTTTTAATAAAGGATATATTAGTAAAAATCCTATGATAGAAGTAATACGACCTAAAAGTGTAAAAAAAGATAAAGATGTAAGAGCAATGACAGTTGATGAAGAATCAAAATTTATTAATTATTTATTAGAACATAGTGTAAAAGATATTCCTTATAGAAATGCTTTCTTAATGCAATTACTTATGGGATTTCGTATTGGAGAAGTTTTAGCATTAAATAGTGGAGATATTGATTTAGCTCATCACTTAATTAATGTAAATAAAACATTAACAAAATTGGCAGATGGAACAATAGTTATGAGTGATTCTCCTAAAACCAAAGCAGGAAATAGAATATTGCCCATTCCAAAAGTATTAGAACCATTTATTATAGAACAATTAAAAATTTCAAAAGATATACCAAATAATGATGAACATTTACTATTTAAACCACCTATTGTGCATTATGCAAGAGTAAGTACATTAAATTGGTCTTTAAATAAGATATTAAAAGAATTGGATATTCCACACTTTTCTACTCATAGTTTAAGGCATACATATGCTACTCGATCAATAGAGGCAGGAATGAGTCCTGTAGTATTACAAAAATTAATGGGACATACTGATGTATCGGTAACCTTAAATGCTTATACTTCTGTATTTGATAAGTATAAGAAAAATGAACTTGAAAAAGTAAATGAATATTATATAGAACAAAATTTAATTGATAATTCAAATGCAAATATATTGACTTTAGATGAACCTGTTATTATAATCGAAAA
>CALXBZ010000063.1 GCA_944386665.1 uncultured Clostridia bacterium | reverse complement strand
ATATTGGTAGCAATCTTTGCAATGTGCGTATACATACTTTGCGAAGCTATAAATATAAGAAGAATATTAAATGAACTAGGAGAACATATAAAACTTGTAAGTGCTATAAAATACACTCTAATAGGTTTTTTCTTTAGCGCAATAACACCAGCTGCAAGTGGTGGGCAACCAATGGAAATATATTATATGCATAAAGACAATATTACAGTAGCCAATTCTACTTTAACTCTTTTAATGCATCTTTGTAGTTTTCAGATTGTTTCATTAACTTTGGGAATAATTAGTGCTTTTATACATTTTGATGTTCTAAAAAGTGGATTAATTTATCTATTTATATTAGGAATCTTTTTAAATTCTACTGCATTAGGATTACTTATAATAGCAATATTTTCAAAAAAATTATCTGAAGGATTAATCAAATTTTCAGTGAAAGTATTAAAATTCTTTAGAATACGTGATGTTGAAGGGAAAAAAGAAAAGCTAGAAAAAGAACTTGCATCTTACCATACAAGTGCTATATACATAAAAGAGCACAAAGCATTAATGATAAAAAGCATATTAACAACAGCAGTACAATTATTAGTTTTCTATACTATACCATATTGGGTATATTTAGCTTTTGGACTAAATAGCTATAATATTTGGCAGATATTAACATTGCAAGCAGTATTATATGCAACAGTATCTGGAATACCATCACCTGGAGCCGTTGGAGTTAGCGAAGGAGGCTTTTTGGGAATATTTAGAAATGCATTTCCAGAAACAATTATCAGTAGTGCAATGTTATTAAGTAGAGGAGTTAACTTCTATTTACTAATAATTATTAGCTCAGTTATAGTTATTATAAACACATTTAAAGGAAAAAAACAAAAAGGTGAAGAAGTTCTATGAAAAAAATATTATTAATAGAAGACAATGAATCAATATTAAAAGGGTTAAAGTATTCATTAGAACAAGAAGAATTTGAAGTTGAAATAGCAAAAAATTTTAAAACTGCAAACGAAAAAGCAAGTTCTAATAAATACAATCTAATTATATTAGACATAACCCTTCCAGATGGAAATGGCTTTGATTTATGCAAAAATATAAAACAAAACACAAAAATTCCAATAATATTTCTAACAGCAAAAGATGAGGAACAAGATGTAGTAAAAGGATTTGATTTAGGTGCAGATGACTATGTAATAAAGCCATTTAGAACAAGAGAGCTAATATCAAGAATAAACAATATATTAAGAAGATATGAAAAAGAAAACATTAAAATAAATACTTTGCAAGCAGGAAATATTGTAGTAGATTTAGATGCTTCGAGAGTATATATAAACAAACAAGAGGTAGTTTTTACTGCATTAGAATATAAAATACTAGTTTTGCTATTTTCAAATATAGGGAAAACCATGACACGAGATAACATATTGGACAAAATATGGGACTATGCAGGAAATTTTGTTAATGATAATACGCTTACTGTATATGTAAAAAGAATAAGAACAAAACTTGGAGAAAATGATGTAATAAAAACTATTAAGGGCATTGGTTACAGAGTAGATAAATAATAAAAAAATTTTTTATAGTTACGGCATGCATAAGGAATGAGAATAAAATGTTAAAAAAAACAAGTACAAGAAAAATAATAATTATATGGATATCTCTAATGTTAGTTGCAATATTAGGATTTCTTAGCGTTGTTACAATTCAAAACAAAAAATATGAACAAATAATAAATGTTACAATAGCTAATATTGTTGATAAGATAATGACCAAATATCCAGAAACTGCGGAAGAAGAAATAATCCAAATACTACAAAATACAGAAAACAATTATAATTCAGAAAATAGTAAAATATTAAAAAAATATGGCTATACAAAAGATGAGGCTTATATACAAAAATTAAGAGATTCCATGAATAATAACATTAAAATTGGAATAGCATTAATTTTAGCATTTGGAACACTGATATTAGAAATAGCTATTATATACAATAAAAAAAGAGAAAGAAAAATAAAACAAATAAATCAGTATTTAACTGAAATAAATAATGGAAAATATGAATTAAAAATAAAAGAAAATGGAGAAGATGAAATTACAAAATTAAGAAATGAGCTATATAAAACTACAATACTTCTAAAAGAAACTGCAGAAAATAGTGAAAAAGAAAAAATAAGTTTAAGAAATTCACTAGCAGATATTTCACACCAAATAAAAACACCTCTTACATCAATAAGAATAATGCTAGATAATATAGAACAAAATCCAAATATGGATAATAAAACAAGAGGAGAATTTATAAAAGAAATTAGTAAGCAAATAGATTGGATTTCTTCATTAATAATATCATTATTAAAACTTGCAAAATTTGATGCAGGAGCAATAGTGATGAACGATAAAGATGTAAATGTTAAAGAATTAATAAATAATGTAACATCAAACTTGGCAATTATATTAGATATAAAAAATATAAAAATAAAGCAAAAAATAAGAGATAATATAATAATAAAAGCCGATTATAATTGGCAGATAGAAGCACTTACTAACATAATTAAAAATGCAATAGAACATAGCCCTGAAAATTCAACAATATATATTGATGTAGAAAACAATAGTTTTTTTACAAAAATACGTATTAAAGATGAAGGAGAGGGGATAGATAAAAAAGATATAAAGCATATATTTGATAGATTTTATAAGGCTAAACAATCTTCTGAAGGTAGTATTGGAATAGGATTATCACTTGCAAAAACAATAATAGAAAAGGAAAACGGATATATAAAAGTTGAATCAGAAATAAATAAAGGGACAACATTTGAAATCAAATATTTAAAATAAAATTGTTTATTTTAGATATTTAATTTTATTTACTAAATTAATCAAAATAAAAGATAAAAGAATTAAGCAATTGTTTCTTCTGAAGAATCTTGATGGGAATGCCTAATAAATTTAACAAAACTATGAAGAGTTCTAAAACCTTCCTCTATTTGTTCATCTGTATATTCAGATAAAAGTTCAATTACTTCTGCGGGTATATTAGAATCCTTACCAAATAAAATATAATCTGCTGATAAATGGGTTAAATTACATAAGGTTTGCAATTTTTCAATAGACAAACTGCCATCACCACGTTCAATCAGACCAAGATATTGACCAGAAATGCCTAACAGGCTAGCAAATTTTTGTTTAGAAAGATTCATATCTAAACGTATATTTTTTATTCTTAGACCAATTTCTTTTTTCAACATATTTAATTCAGTCCTTCCAAATAATTATAATTACTTTATATTCTAAAATTACAAAAATATTTAAAAATGATAAAAAGAAATACAAAATTATAGCAAAATATTACAAAACATGATATTATATTATGTAATATTACATAAAATACTATTAAATGGAGAATAAAAGTATGAAATTATTATTGATAGAAGATGATAAAAACGAATGTGATAAATTCAAAGAAGCTGCAAATAAAAGAAATGACGTTGAATTCGTAGGAATAACAAATTCTGCAGAAGAAGGCATAAAACTTATAAAATCAAATATACCGGATGGAATAATATTAGATTTGGAATTAAATGAAGGAAAAGGAAATGGCTTTGATTTTTTGAAAGATATTAGAAAATTAAAATTAAAGAAGTTTCCTAAAATAGTTGTTAATACCAATGTACGTTCAGATTCTGTATATGATTATTTACATGAAAATAAAGTTGACTTCATTTTTTATAAAAAGCAAACAAATTATTCAGTAAATGCAGTTATTAATTTATTATTGATGCTAAATGAATATAGAAATGGCGATAATAATGATAAATCTATAACTAGTAATGATGTAAAAGATGATGAAGAAAACCTAAAAATAATATCAGAAAAGATAAACAAAGAATTAGATTTAATTGGAGTAAGTACTCATTTGCAAGGAAGAAAATATCTTTATGATTCAATATTGTACTTATTATCTAAGGAAAGTGATGATGGAAGAATATCTATTAATCAATATTTAGGCTCAAAATATAAAAAAGCAACTAGTACAATTAGCAGAGCTATGCAAAATGCAATATTACATGCATGGAGAGTTTCTTCAATAGAAGATTTAGAAACATATTATAAAGCCAAGATAAATTATGAAACAGGAGTACCAACACCAGTAGAATTTATATATTACTATGTTGATAAAATAAAAAAAGAATTATAATGTAATATAAAATTACAAAATATCAAAAAAAGCCACAAAGCTTCACTACTTAAAATCACTCATACCAATGCGTATGGGTGATATCTTTTTATTGAAAAAATAAAAAGATGGGTGGTGAGCCAATATGATGAGTTTTTGGGATTGGATCAAATACGTATTGGGGCTACAATAAAAAGTTATAATATAAAAAGTCAAAATTAATAATTTTTTACAATTATTGATTCTGACTTTTTTTTAATATATAATTATTAAAAACTATAGGAAAACGAAATATGAATATGGAGCTAATAATAAAAATTTTTTTTATAAATATATTTACATATTTAATATGCTTGAAAATTATTAAGTGCGAAAATAAAAGTAATATAAAAATAATTATAGCAAGCTTATTAACTACAGTAATATATATGATATTAAGAAAATTTATGAACAATGTTTTTGCCACAATTATACAATATTTTGTGCAATTATTATTTTTGCAAATTATAAATACGGATAAAGGACAAGCACTAATAACTGCAAGTTTAATAGCTAACTCAATATCATTGATAGGATTTTTTGTGTCAACATTTGTAGAATCGATATTAATGTATACATTAGAAATTGAAAATAAACTTCTAAATATAATACTTATATTAATAATAGAATCAATAATATTAAGTAATTTTTTTAAACTAAAAAGACTGAAAAATGGACTAATTTTTCTAACAAATAAAAATAATCAATATCTAGATATAATAATGATTAACATGAGTTCCGTTGTGATATTTACGTATTGTCTATTTGGTAATTATCAAGGAAATTTAACTAAACATATTGCTTTATCACTTGCAATATTAATTATCATTATGTTAATAATGATACAAAAAACATTAACACTACATTATAAACAAAAATTACTTGCACGAACAATAGAAGATTATAAACTAGAGATATCAAACAAAGATAAAGAAATAGAAAAATTATCAAAAGAAAAATACAAAATCAGCAAATTAAACCATGAATTTTACAATAGACAAAAGGCATTAGAACTAAAAGTTAAAGAATTTATTAATAATGTAAATGTAGAAATGGGAGAAGAATTATCTGTTATAGAAAGGATAAACAAGCTTTCAAACGAATACTCTGACAAATTAGAAAAAATTAAAAATCTAGACAAATTACCATCTACAGAGATCGAAGAAATTGACGATATGTTCAAATATATGCAATCAGAGTGTTCTAAGAATGACATTATTTTTAATCTGCAAGTAACTGATAATATTCATTATATGATTAACAATATTATAGAACAAGATAAATTGGTTACTTTAATAGGTGACCACATAAGAGATGCCATAATAGCAGTAAGCAACAGCGAAAATAAATTTAAAAGCATAATAGCAATACTTGGGAAAAAGGATAATTGTTATGAATTTTGCGTATATGACACAGGCATAGAATTTGAAATAGATACTTTATTAAAATTAGGGATAGAACCAGCAACAACTCATAAAGATACAGGTGGTACAGGAATAGGATTTATGACCACTTTTGAGACCATGAAAGAAACCAAAGCAAGTTTAATAATAAGCGAAAACAAACCCTCAGATGAAGATTATACAAAATCTGTAGCAATAAGATTTGATAATAAGAATGAATATAGAATTTGTTCGTATAGAGCAAATCAAATAAAAGAAAAAGATATTAATAATAGAATAATTATAGAAAATAAAAACATTGCAAAATAGAAACAAAATGAATAAAATATAGAAAAGAATATAACTCATTTGAAAGTATGAATGAAATTCAAACTTATCAAATTTTAATAAAAAAGAAGGGAATAGAATTGCAGATATGAGATTAATTAAATTTAATGCTACAGATAATGTAGAACTAACGGGTGCTTTATATAAATCAAATAAAAACAATGATAAAATAATTTTAGCAGTACATGGGATGTCTAGTAACTGTTTCAAAAAGAAGGATGAAGTTATTGCAAAGTATGCAAACGAGGCTGGAATAGACTACTGTTGCTTTAACAATAGAGGAAGTGAACTAGTTAGATATATTACAGTAAAGAAAGATGGAAAAGAAAATACGGAGCTTGGAGGAGCTACTTATGAAGATGTTTTAGATGGGTACTATGATATAAGTGGAGCAATAATGAAATTAATAAGATTAGGATACTC
>CALXBZ010000062.1 GCA_944386665.1 uncultured Clostridia bacterium | reverse complement strand
GCTATTAGAGTTATACCTTTTGCTCTTTTATTTGCATTTCTTTGCATTTTTTTATTCCTCCTCCTTTGTTTTTTTCTAAAGTTTTTTTGTTATTCTTTAGATTTTCTTATTTGTAATTTTTTATACTATAATTTTAATTTTTTAAATTTTTTCTTTGTTTTATTTTTGGTTTTAATTTTTTCCTCTGCATTTAATATCTATTATAGTATTTATAACTCTTGGGTCGTATTTATTTCTATACTTACTATATAGATATTAAATACTTCTTTTTTACTATAGCATTAATTTTTTCATTTTTCAATACTCTTTTATCTTTTTTGCATTTTTTTAGAAACTTATTCTTGATAACTATATTAAATATGGCAAGAATAAATTTGCTAAACTTAAAAATATAAAGAATCCTAATACATCTGTTACAGTTGTTAAAAATATTGAAGATGATAGCGCAGGATCTATTTTTAGTTTGCGCAATATTAAAGGAATTAATGTCCCACAAATTCCCGATATAACTAGGTTAGCAACCATGGCTCCAAATATTATAATTCCTAAATATATATTTCCATATATAATAGAAATTATTATTCCAGTTACAACTCCAATTACTGCTCCATTAATCATTCCTACTAAAATTTGCTTTTTTATCAAATAAAAAGCATCTTTTAAATCAACTTTTCCCATAGCTATATTTCTAATTATTATTGATACAGTCTGTGTTCCAGTGTTTCCCCCCATTCCTGTTACAATAGACATTATTGAAGATAAAGCAACAACTTGAGCTATAGTGTTTTCAAAGGATTTTACTGTCATAGACGCTAAAAATGCTGTTAACAAATTTATAAATAACCATGGTAATCTTAGTTTTACTGATTCCCATATTGTGCTGTCTAAAGTTTCTTCTTTAGCAACACCACCCATTTTTAATACATCCTCTGTTTGTTCTTCTACTAATACATCTACGATATCATCTATCGTTATAATCCCTAGCATTGCTTTTTTCTTGTTTAATACTGGTATTGCAGTTAAATCATATTTAGAGGCTATTAATGCAACCTCTTCTTGGTCAGTTTCTGGCTCAACATAAACAAAGTGTTCATTTGTTATTTCTTGTAGTTTTTGTTCTTCTGGTGCAACTAATATATCTCTTAACTCTGCTGTTCCTATTAGTTCTTTATTTCTGTTTACAACAAAAATTGTATCTATCAGCTCTGTTTTTGGTGCAATTTCTTTTATCTTTTTTATTGTATCCCTTATTATTAAATTGCTGTTTATTGCAATATATTCTGTGGTCATAATACCACCAGCACAGTCATCTCTATATCCTAACAGTTGCTTAATTATCTTCTTATCTCCCTCTTTCATGAGGTTGATTAGTTCTTTGGCTTTTCCAACATTGGTTTCTCCCAAAATATCTACTATATCGTCTTTTGACATATAGCTAAATAATTTTAGAATTCTTTTATTATTCAAAAACTCAATAATTCTTAATTGTGTTTTTAATTCAGACTCTTCAAGTATTCTGGCTAATTCTTCATCTCCCAATTTTTGACATAGTTTTTGAAGACTCTCATCATCATAGTCAGAAAGTTGTAGGGCCAAATCGACGGTTGTAACATCATCTAAGTTTTCTACTGTTTCTAAGTTTAGTTCTTGATTTTCATTATTATCCATATTTTTCTCCTTTCTTTTTGTTTAAAAAGAAAATACATATGAATATAATAACTAAATTATAGGAAAATTTAAAACAAATGATTTTCCGATAACCTTTTTTATTTTATTTATATGTATTTTCAGATGTTCACTCGGACCATCACTCATTTTTCTCACTTCCTTTACATAATATTTTGTATTTTACCATATTGTTTCCAATTATGCAATTATCATTACCAAATAAATTAAAATTTTAAATAAAGAGTTTATGAATCTATCTTCACAAACTCTTTATTCTTATAAATATGTGTTCATTCGGGGACAGTTTGTTCATTTGGGGACTGTCCCGAAATGAACATTCTACTTTACTTTTTCTGCAAACGAATTATTTACTATTTTCTCATATGGCGCTTGTTTTGTTAGTTCTCCCGCTTCCGTCATTATTTCTTGTAATTTATCAAAAGCTTCTTGCTTTAATACTGGAGTTTCATTCCAAGCATCTATATTCTTATAGCTTTGTACTGATTGTTCTAAAGACTCAACAGATGTGCTTGGGAAGTAACCTTGTATTACTTCTGCAATTTCTCTTGCAGAATGTTCTTTTACCCATTTTTGTCCTTTATATATAGCTCTTGTGAATCCTTCTATTACTTCACTATTTTTTTCTATATAACTTTTCTTTGCACAATATGCTGTATATGGAACTTCTCCTGATGCTTCTCCTACTGAAGCTACTACATATCCTTTTCCTTCATCTTCTGTCATAGATGCTGTAGGTTCAAATAGTGTAACATATTCTGCATCTCCTCCAGCAAAGGCTCCTGCCATTAAGTCGAATTTAATGCTGTCATCTAGTACTAAATCTGTTTCTGGATTTATTCCATTTTGTTTAAGTACATATTCAAATGTCATGTATGGCACTCCACCTTTTCTTCCCGGTATAACTGTTTTTCCTTTTAAGTCTTCCCATGAAAAATTGTCTGTTGGATTTTTGCTTACTAAAAATGAACCATCTCTTTTAGTAAGTTGTGCAAATACTTGTATATAGTCTTCTTTTCCTTCATTATAAACATATATTGAAGCTTCTGGTCCACAGAATCCAATGTCGCATTGATTTGCCAAAACAGCCGTCATAACGTTGTCAGCTCCTTGACCTGTTGTTAACTCTATCTTAAGACCTTCCTCTTCAAAAAATCCATTTGCTATTGCCACATATTGTGGTGCATAAAATACAGACCTTGTTACTTCGCTTACTTTAAGCGTTCTTATTTCATTTTCTATTTTTTCTTTATTGTTTAATGTAAAAACTGCAATTATTGCAATTGCTATAATCAACACACTTATAATTGTCACTATAACTTTTTTCATTCTTAAAATTTCCTTTCTTCTAGCCAAAACGTTTTGCCCTTTGGCTCTATTTTTGTTTTATTACTATTTTTTCTAATATCTCTATGCTTTCGTACATCACAGCCGCAACTATTGCAAGAATAATTACACTTGTCATTACTAAGTCTAATTTAAATACCTGACCTCCATACACAATTAAATATCCTATTCCACCTTTAGAAACAAGAAATTCTCCGGAAATTACACCTACTAAAGATAATCCTATATTTACTTTCAATGTATTAAATAAAGTTGATATATTTGCTGGCATAACTATTTTGGTTAGTATTTGTAATTTATTTGCATTAAAAGTCTCAGCCATTTTTATTTTTTCTTTGTCCGTGTTTATTAACCCATTTAAAACATTTAGTATAGTTACTATTAGTGATATTGCAAGTGCCATTACTATTATTGCCGGCATACCTGCTCCGACCCATATAATTATTACAGGTCCTAAAGCAACTTTTGGCAATGCATTTAGTATAACTAAAAACGGTTCAGAAACTTTAGATATAAAAGAAGACCACCATAATATTATAGCAATAATTATTCCCATTACTGTTCCTAATAAAAAACCTACTAATGTTTCAATGCATGTTATTTTTAAATGTCTTAGTAGATCATTTGAAGATAAATCCAAAAAGGTCTTTAAAATTCGTGATGGTTGGCTTGTTATAAAGCTATCTATTTTTCCAGTTCTAGCTAAAATTTCCCATATTGCTATAAATATTACAACTATAGATATTTGTGTTATAAATATTTCTAGTTTTCTTAGTTTTATCTTTTTTAAATATTTTTTTCTATCTTTAGATATCATTCCTTTATTTTTGATTTCTACATTTTCTTGACTTTTTATTTCTTTATTTTTCTGTGCATTTTTCATATTGCTCAAGCTCCTTCCACATTAAATTAAAATATTTGCTAAACTTTGGGCTTTCTCTGCAATTTAAAGGTGTTCTGCTTTCGATTTCAAAATTTACGTCATATATTTTCTTTACTGTTGCCGGTCTTTTACTTAACACTATAACCTTATCAGACATACTAATTGCTTCTGATATATCATGTGTTACCATTAAAACTGTTATTTTTTCATTCTTCAGTATTTTATAGATATCATCTGTAACCATTAATCTTGTTTGATAATCAAGTGCTGAAAAAGCTTCATCTAGCAAGAGTATTGTTGGTCGAATAGCAAGTGTTCTTATTAGTGCAACTCTTTGTCTCATGCCTCCAGACAATTGCGTTGGATATTTGTTTTTAAATTCGTATAAACCATATTTTTTTAACAGCTTTATTACATACTCTTTATTTTCTTCTGTAAGTGCATTTTGAATTTCTAAACCTAACAAAACATTTTTGTATATAGTTCTCCATTCTAAAAGATTGTCTTTCTGCAACATATATCCTATTTTTCCATCTATGTATATTTCTCCGTCGTTTTTTTCTTCAAGTCCTGCAACAATTGATAATAATGTAGATTTTCCACATCCACTTGGTCCAATTATGCTTACAAATTCTCCTTGTTTTATTTCAAAATTTACATTTTTTAATGCTTCTATTTCCCCATTTTCAGCTTGATACGTCTTGTATATATTATTTGCTTTTAGTATGCTCTTTTTTTCCTCAGTCATTTTTATACCTCCAAAGTCAATTATCTTAATATAGTTTATGTCAACTTTTTTATTGTGTTACGAAAGTACAAAAAAGGATACAGCTATAACACTGTATCCTTCTCTAGTATAGTTTATTGTATATTTTAAGTTTCATAAATAAAATAGGGGTTTATTTATATTTTGGCATAGTAATTTTATAAATATGTACATTATTATCTTATACCTACCACCTCCAGCTAACAATTTTTTGAGTTAAAATTTTCTTTTTTATTTTACTTTCAGTCTATGGGGGAATATTCTTAAGTAAAATCTTCAGTTTTTTAATATTTCTTCTTATGGGAAAATGTTAGACGCAAAATAATAATTTAATTGCATTACGAATAGAGACACCTCTACCTAAATTGGAATATCGATATTTTTAATTAAAATTTAATTAGATAAACTTGTACAAATTTTTAAAAATAATTGTTTTATAAAACTAAACTTATAATAGCATTATATTGCTTATAGCGCAAGCTTTTTCGTACGTCTTTTTCTTCTATATTTTGTCATATTCTTTTTATATTCTTGTTCATACTTGTTCTTTCGATTTTACTCTATCTATTATTACATTATTTTATTACAATTTATAGTTTCATCTGTTAATCCAATTTTTGCAATAGGTTCAAAGGTATTGAATTTTTCGCATTATTGAATTATAATATTATAAAATTTGAGGAAAATAATTTAAAGGTTGTAAAAAACTTCTTATCTATTTAGTCCTTTTATTTATGCAAGAAAGGAGCAAATTCGTGATGGATAGAATCGCAATCATTTCAGATGTTCACGCTAATATAACCGCTCTAAATGCTGTTTTAAATGATATACATTCTAGAGGAATCTTTAGAATATATTGCCTTGGAGACAGTGTTATAAAAGGGTGCAACCCAGATTTAGTTATTGATAAGCTAAAGGAAAGTTGTGAAATTGTTTTAAAGGGAAATTGTGATGAAAGTGTTTCTTCTAGCAATGCAAAAGCAAAAAATTTTTGGTCTAGGTTAAAAATTGGAGAAGATCGTGCAAATTACTTAAGTAATTTGCCTATATATACAGAGTTTTACATGAGTGGTAGATTAGTTAGATTGTTTCATGCATCACCATATAGCTTATCTCACATCTACAACCCAATGTTTTCAAATAGAGATACTCTCAGGGAGACTATTGAAATTAATTCTCCTCTTAAACTTTTTGATAATACAGATTTTTTAGGTAAAACTAAAGATGACCCTGTTCCAGATATTGTTGGATATGGGCATATTCATACTCCAAATATTGTTAGATATAAAAATAAAACAATTTTTAATACTGGAAGTGTTGGAATGCCTATAGAGATGTCTAATAATAACAATTTATTTGACGAAACCAATCGCTTTTCTACACTTGCTTCATATATTATATTAGAAGGTACATATAATTCTAAAAATTTAGATTCTCTATCTATTAATTTAGTTAGAGTTCCTTATGATATACAAAAAGAAATAGAATATTTAGAAAATTCAGATATGCCTGGAAAAGAGCATACTATTAAAAGCTTAAAAACTGCAAGTTCTTTTTAACTGTTATTTTAACAATATGCATATTATAAAGTTTTAAGATTTACTATGATTTTCTACTATATTAAAGATTTACGAGGTGTTTATGAATCCAGGACCGCATGCCACCGAGCAAATTTTAAAGAAATATA
>CALXBZ010000061.1 GCA_944386665.1 uncultured Clostridia bacterium | reverse complement strand
ATATATAATTTAGTGTAAAAAATAAAAATAAAATAAATTTAATCAATAAAAATAGAAAAAAATTATAAAATAATAATTTAATTAAAAATATTTTCGAATAATAAAAAAATAAAATAATAAATAGAAAAAAATAATTTTAAATAATTAATAAATAAAAAATAAATTAATAGATAATTAATTAAAAAACAAAAATAAAATAAATTTAATTAATAAAAAAAGAATTAAAAAAATAAAATAATAATTTAATTAACAATATTTTAAAATAATAAAATATTAAATAAAAACTGTAAAAAATAATATTATATAAATATTTTGTAAATAAATAATAGAAAAATAAATATAAAAAAAATATTTGTAAAAAATTGAAATAAAAAGGAGTATTGTTTTTCTTGACAACATGAAATGGACTTAATAAAATAAATATAATCAATAAAAGGAGATGATAAATATTGTAATTTATTCTGTTCAGAAATGGTTACCATTTGAAAAAATCTTAGAAGATGGAATCATAAAACTAAAGAATAATAATTACGTGATGCTTATAAAAGTAAAACCAATTAATTATAATTTAAAATCAAAACTAGAGAAGGAAGCAATTTTAAATTCATATAAAATTTTTTTTAAAACTTGTCCTTTTGATATTCAGATAATAATTCAAAGTCAAAAAGAAAACTTAGAAGAACATATAAATAAAATAAATATAGTTGAAGAAGAAAATAAAAAAATAATAAAAATAAAAGAAAAATATATTCAGAATATTCAAAAGTTAAATTCAATTAATAAGTCTGATTCCAAACAATTTTTTATTCTAATAAAGCAATCCAAAAATAATAATAAAGAAGAAATTTGCATTGAACAATTAAATGAAAAATATTTTAAAATTAAGGAAGCATTATCCAGATGTGGCAATAGTATTTATTGTGTTAATAAAAAAGAAGAAGTAATAGAAATTTTAAAAAAATATTTTTTAGGGAATAAAATAAATAAAGGAGGAAAATGAAATCTTAAAAAATAAAATTATAAAAAAAATAAATTTAAAAAAAACACATAATAAAAAAATAATTAAAGAAAAAAATAAGAAATTTCATAAAAAATTTAAAATAAATGAAAATGATTTGATAATAAAGAATGAGTTAAGTCCTGGTTATATAAGTTTTAGAAATCCGAGATATATAGAAATTGACGATATGTTTTATTCTTCTCTATTACTTGTGGATTACCATAGAGAACAAAATGATTTAATTTTTAAATCTTTAATAGATACAAACATAAATATAAACATGTCAATGTTTTATGAAAAAGAAGATACATATAAAGTTGTAAAGGATTTAACGTATAATATTGGTAACACAGCCGTTGAACTAGAAACTTCAAAAAATAGACAAGATATAGATTTATTAGAATTTGCTTATGATGATGCAAAATATATTAGAAAACAATTGCAAGTAAATAATGAAGATTTTTACTACTTATACGCATATATAACGATTTATGCAAATAATTTAAAAGAACTAAACAATAACATGGATAAAATAGAAGGTTTATTACAAAGTAAAGGAATTAGAACGAGGAAAGCTTATTTTAGACAGGAGCAGGCATTTATTTCAACATTACCCCTTATGATAAACCATGCAGATATAAAGGAAGCAAGTAAAAAAAATGTATTAACAGATGGAATTGTTTCAACATATCCATTTATTTCTTCATCAATATGTGATAAAGAGGGGATTTTTTTAGGAAAGAATCTACATAATAATTCATTAATTTTCATTGATAGGTTTGATGAAAAAAGATATAAAAATGCTAATATGTGTATATTTGGTACAAGTGGAGCTGGGAAGTCATATTATACAAAGTTAAATATTCTAAGATATAGAATGTTAGGAATAGAGCAATATATTATTGATCCTGAAAGGGAATATACGAATTTATGTGATTCAGTAGACGGATGTTTATTAAAACTTGGACCAAACTCAAACTCATATATTAATATTTTTGACATAAGAAAAGAGAGTTTAGAGGCAAATGAAAAGGGTTTTCTAGCAAGCAAAATAATTAAATTAAAAGGTTTCTTTAATTTAATATTTGGAGAGTTAAATGAAGAAGAAAAAGGAATAATAGAAGAAAAAATTATAGAAACATATGAAAGGAAGGGAATTACATTTGACGATAATAGCTTATATAAATTAGGAAATAAAAGAAGCAAAAATAAAAAATTTAAAGAAACAATAGATATGCCAATTCTTGAAGATTTTTATAATATATTATGTGAAAATAATAATACATTTAAGTTTAAAACTAAATTAATGCCATTTGTTAAAGGTTCATTGAACTTCTTTAATAAATATACAAATATAGAATTAAATAATAAATTAATTGTTGCTGATGTGTATGAATTAGGTGAGGATAATCTAAAATATGGCATGTATGTCTGTACAGAATTATTTTGGGATAAAATAAAGGAAAATAGAAAGAACAGAAAAGCTATTTATTTGGACGAAATTTGGAGATTGATAGGAGTGACCTCAAATAAAGAAGTAGCTAGTTTCGTTTATAAAATATTTAAAACAATAAGAAAATATGGTGGTAGTGCAGTAGCTGTTACACAAGATATATCTGATTTATTTAGCTTAGAAGAAGGAAATTTTGGGAAAAGTATTCTAAATAATAGCAGTATTAAAAATTTTTTTGCATTAGAGGAGGAAAATATTAAAATATTAAAAAAATATACTAATATTTCTGAAAAAGAAGAAATAGATATAAAATCCTTAAAAAAAGGAGAATGCTTAATGTTTGCAGGTGAAAATCATATTTTAGCAGAAATTAATAGTTTTAAGTACGAAGATGAGCTAATTATACAAGAAAAGAAAGGAGAAGAATAAAATGAATAACATAGAACTTGAAAATAATTTATCAAATGAGAAAAGTTTAGAAAAAGAACAAATAAGTTTTTTACAAACAAGCATAGGAAAAGCCGTTAACACTGGATTAAATATAGGAATAAGATATTTGCTACCAGATGTAATAGAAAATGAAATTATTGAAATAAAAGATGCTTTAATAAGAGATGGTATAAAAGAAGGAGTACAGACTGCAATCAATTCTGCAGTTAATTTGGGAAAAAGTGCATTAGGTATTATTACTGGAAATTTTGAAAATATACGACAAATGCAGACGGCCGTAAAATCTGGAGGTATTATTGACAGTATATCAGATGTAATTAATTCCACAATTAATAAAGTTGTCGAAAAAGGAAAAATTCCGTATTCAGTAGGAAATGCCTTAAAGAATGGAAAAAATGCTATATTAAATAATGTAACAAAAAATATTGAAAGTGAATTTGAGAATCAAGTTAATCATATAGAAAAAATAAATAAATATACAGAAAATTGGAAAAATTATTTTAATAATAAAGATTTTACAGGAATGGAGAGAGAATATCAAAAAATACGTACAAAAATGAAAGAGATTGCTCCAATTGAAAATACTATAAAGTTAGCTAAAACAGTCGAAAATTTACATAAACTCATTAAAAATAATGGTAAAGATTTTAATTTAACGGAGGAACAATTGGAATTGGCAAAACTACTTTAAAATGTAGAAAAATCTTTTTCAGAAAAACTAATAAAAATACTCTTTTATCTTGCAAAAGAAGGATTGTTTTAGTATAATACAAACATAGAGAATACTTAGAAAAGAGGAAAATATATGAGCTCAAAAGATGTAGAAAATATAGAAGACAGAGATGGCAAAATTGTAGAAAGAGATATCGAAGAAGAAATGAAAACTGCGTATATTGATTATGCAATGAGCGTTATCGTATCTAGGGCTTTACCCGATGTAAGAGATGGACTTAAACCAGTTCATAGAAGAATTTTATACACTATGTATGAAGATGGTTTAACATCGGACAAACCATATAGAAAATCAGCTACTACAGTCGGTGATGTTTTAGGTAGATACCATCCACACGGAGATGCTTCCGTATATGACGCAATGGTTAGAATGGCACAAACATTTTCACTAAGATACCCTTTAATTGATGGACATGGAAATTTTGGATCTATTGATGGAGATGGAGCAGCTGCTTATCGTTACACTGAAGCAAGAATGTCGAAAATTTCAGAAACTATGTTAACTGATATTGAAAAAAATACAGTTAATTTTATTCCAAATTTTGACGATAGACTTCAAGAACCCGCAGTATTACCAGCTAAAATACCAGCATTATTGATTAATGGTTCTTCTGGTATAGCTGTTGGTATGGCAACAAATATTCCTCCACATAACTTGACGGAAGTAATAAATGGAATTATTAAAATAATTGATGATGATAATGTAACAGATGAACAATTAATGCAAATTATTAAAGGACCGGACTTCCCAACAGGAGGTATGATCCTTGGAAGAGAAGCTATAAAACAAGCATATACAACAGGAAGAGGAAAAATAACTGTAAGAGCAGAAGCTGAAATTGAAGAAATGAGTAATGGAAAACAAAAAATAATAGTTACTTCATTACCATATCAAGTAAATAAAGCAAAATTAATTGAAAATATTGCAAATCTTGTAAAAGACAAAAGAATTGAAGGTATTTCAGAGTTAAGAGATGAGTCTGATAGAGAAAATGCAGTAAGAATACATATAGGATTAAAGAAAGATGCCAATGCTAAAGTTGTATTAAATCAGTTATATAAAAATACTCAAATGCAAGATACTTTTGGAATTATAATACTAGCATTAGTTGATGGTGAACCTAAAATATTAACTTTAAGACAATGCTTAGATTATTATATAGACCATAGAAAAGAAGTTATATTGCGTAGAACTCAATTTGAATTAGATAAAGCTTTAGCAAGAGCACATATATTAGAAGGATTAAAAATTGCGTTAGACAATATTGACGAAGTAATTAATATTATTAGATCATCTTATGATGATGCAAAAGAAAGATTAATGAAAAGATTTGGTCTTTCAGATATACAAGCTCAAGCAATATTAGACATGAGATTAAAGACTTTATCTGGATTGCAAAGAGAAAAAATAGAAGAAGAATATAATGAATTAATGAAATTAATTGCACATCTAAGAGAAATTTTAAGTAGTGAAAAATTAGTATTTGAAATAATAAAAGAAGAATTAATAGAAATTAAGGAAAAATACGGAGATGAAAGAATAACTAAAATTGTTGCAGCAGAAGGAGAATTTAATGAAGAAGACCTTATAAAAGAAGAACAAATGGTAGTTGCTTTAACTCACTTTGGATATATTAAGAGAATGCCTATTGACACATATAGAAGTCAAAAACGTGGAGGAAAAGGCATTAGCGGAATATCTACAAGAGAAGAAGATTTTGTAAAGCAAATATTTACAACATCTACACATGATACAGTATTGTTCTTTAGCAATAAAGGTAAGCTTTACAGGTTAAAAGGATACGAAATTCCTGAAGCAGGAAGAACCGCTAAGGGAACTGCAATTGTTAACTTATTAAGCTTAGATGCAGGAGAAAAAATCTCTGCAATCATTCCAATAACAGATTTTGAAGACAGCAAATATTTATTAATGGCAACAAAGAGTGGATTGATTAAGAAAACACCTTTACAGGAGTATAATTCAAGTAGAAAAACAGGATTATTAGCAATTAATTTAAAAGATGATGACGAATTAATAGATGTAAGATTAACAGACGGTCAAGATAATGTTGTATTAGTAACAAGTAAAGGTTTATGTATTACATTTGATGAAAAAGATGTAAGACCAGTAGGAAGATCTGCTCAAGGAGTCTTAGGAATAAGACTAGATGAAGATGATTTAGTAATTGGAATGGAATCTATTTTAGCAGAAAATAAAAATGTAACATTATTAGCTATTACGGAAAACGGTTTTGGAAAGAGAACAGAGCTTGATGAATATAGAGTACAAAATAGAGGCGGAAGAGGTGTAATAACTTATAAAATAACACCTAAAACTGGAAATATAGTTGGAATAAGAATGGCTGCAGAAGACCAAGACGTAATGCTTATAACAAATTCAGGAACAATTATAAGAATAAATGTAAAAGATGTAAGTATTTTAGGAAGAGCAACTCAAGGAGTAACTCTAATGAGAACAAATGATAACGAAAAAGTGGTTAGCATAGAAACAGTTGCTCCAGAGGAATAAAATTTAAAGCTAAGGAAAAATTAGTATAAAATAAGATAAGTTTATAATAAATATGGACGCTAAAACAAAATATATATTTGTTGGTGTCCATTTTTTTGTTCTAAATTTAAAATAAAGGAATAGACATGATATCAAAGAAAAAATTAAGTCCAAAATATTTGGAAGAAAGGATTATACAATGAAAATAAACATGAAAAAAATATTTTTTATTATTTTAATTGTTGCTGTAATTGTTGCAATTATTTT
>CALXBZ010000060.1 GCA_944386665.1 uncultured Clostridia bacterium | reverse complement strand
ATATGTCCAAAATTATTTATTAAATTATCTCTATTTTTTTCATTATTAACAATATCCAACGCAATATGTGCTTTTGTAACGGCTTCTATTTTGTCTAGTTCTTCAACGTTAACAATATACCCTAATTCGTTCAATTTTATAGCAACATTGCGTAAATAATCATGTCTTGCATTCCTTACTTTAGATAATTGTTCTTTAAATTTTGTATCATTTAAGTTATAGTTATAACCCAATACATGAATTCCTGCTTTATCTATTTTTGTTGATATTTCTACTGCATTTATAATTTCTACATTCTTGCTTTTAGCATACTGAAATAAATTATCATTATATGCATCTATTGTATCATGATCAGCTATTGCTATAACTGATACTCCATTTTTTACTGCTTCATCTATTACTTGTTTTGGAGTTAATAGTCCATCTGATATATTTGTATGAATATGTAAATCAATTTTTTTTGGCATATTTTCTTTCTCCTTTATTATTAGATTATCTTTCCCCTGGTTCCTCTATGTCACTTCCATTTTTAGCACATCTATTGTTACAATTTATACTATGAGCGTCTTTTTTTCTTAGTTTTTCCCATCCAATAACTTTATTTATAAAACAATTTTCTAATTCTATAGATTGAAATCTTCTAAAATTTGCTTTTGTAGCACTAGCTAATAGGAAACCAAATAATTGCTCTGGTGTATTGTCTGAAATTACTTTTTTTCTACTTTCTTCTAACGTCTGCTGTAAGTCTTCTGAAAAATTAAATGGTGTAAACGCTGAAAGGTAATCATAGATATAATTATATGCTTCATCGTCATATTGCCAATTTTTCCTATAAGACTTTGGATGAATTGGTAAATAAGGAACTGTTCCTCTTTCTTTTGCTATTCTTAATTCAGCTGGCACCTGTTCTATTAACCTTTTTATGGCTGAATATTCTATAATATGTGCATCTATTGGCAGAAAAGTATTAGGCATTTTCCCTTCTTTTAGCATATCTGCAATTCTTTCTACATCTTCTATTGATGTAATTGGATTTATATCAGATGAGCACATTCTAATGCTATTCAGTAATTTTGTCATTTCTTCTTGTGCTTTTTCTATTCCTCCATCCTCACAAACAACCCATAAATCCATGTCTGGTAACCTATTTATTATTTTTCTTGGCTTTAATGAATCTAACATATTTGGACATGGTTTACAAATTTTCTTTAAATCTGGCATAGTACTGTATTTTTCTTCTAAGCAATATTTACATTGCCATATAGACTTTTGAACAGGAACTCCATCTTTTACTAACTGTCTATTATATCTAATTTGTTCTCCAATTATAGGTAAAACTCCTTCCATATTTTCATCTAAAGCATAAAATGGATATCCTGTTCCAAATGTTCCCTTATTTCCAGTTACTTTTGATGCAATAATATTAAATGATTCTATATTCCATAGTAAAAATCTTCTTTTTAAATCTGTATTAGTTTTTTCAAAATTAGTTGATGCTCCTTCAACTCTTCTAGTTATACTTTCAATTGTTTCCTTGTTATCCATATTCTATCTTTCTTTTTTAATTATAATTCATATTCTTCTTTTACTTTATGCAATGAATCTATTTTATTTAGAATTTCTTGTTCTTCTAATAAATCTTTGCTAAATGTATGTATTTCTTTTCTAAAAGTTTCTTCATAATACCTTTTTGCATGATTAAAGTCTAATTGTCTGCCATTAATTATTGCTAGTCTCGCATTTAAAAATTCTTTACTTTCATTACTATAAATTCTTATAGGCTTTGTTGGTTCTTGTCCTCTCGTATATACTTCTATAAGATCTACTTCTGCCATTTTTTCTAATTGTCCTATTGTCTCAAGTATTTCAGTATATGCTTTATAAAAATGATCTAAAGTTACTAGTCTTCCCCAACCTTTTCCTATTATTTGTCCTTCATATCTTTCTATTATTGACATTAAACAATTTAATTCATTTACAGCCATTGCTCTTATCACTATTTTATATTTAGACATTTGTCTTATCATTTTTTGTAATAACTTTATATTTCTACCTGTTCCTTCAAAGATAATATTATAACTACCAGTTACAGCACTATCAAATAAATTGTCTGTCCATGCATTGCTTTCTTGGTTTGTTACTTTTGTATAATATTGAGGATATAATTTTGCTATCTCATTAATTCTTGGATGAAAAGGCTTTAATTCATCACTATTAACTATAACAACATTGTTGTTTGGAAATTGATTAAATCCCATTCCATTTAAGCCTGTTTTGCCTGACCCTGGAGGTGCTATATCTATAACAGCCACCGGATGTTGCACAGGAGTTTTTCCTTCCAACATAATTTCATTTATAGTTCTACTTATTTGTCTATTTTCTTCTTCTCCTAATTTATACTCTTGACACACCTCTTCTAATGTTTTATCTTGAATGCTAATTTTATCCATATTTTTATAATTTCTCCTCTATTTTTATTTTTTCATATTCACTTTTTATTTTTGGTCCATAAAGTTTTATTATTTTGTCTATAACTATTTCATTTCCTTTATACATTTCGTCTCTTTCTTTTATAATAGTTTGCATTTCACTACTTTTTAAAGTGTATCCATTTTTTGCACACATTGCTATTTTAGCAGCTATGATTTCAACTGCAATTTCCAATTTAGTATTATTATTCATATTTTCCCTCACTTTTATTATAGATAATATATTAGCATATTATTTATAGTTTATCAACATATCTCCAAGTTTTTAGCCTCTTTATTTAATCAAAATGTTAATATCAATTTAACTTTTTAGCCAAAGTAATTGTTTTTTCGTATTCCCTATTATTTCTAATATATTTAATTGTAACTTCATCCCCTATTTCTTTTTCATAAATATATATTCTCAATTCAGACATTTTATCTATTGTTAGTCCATCAATTCCTATTAATACATCTCCTTTTTGTATTCCCGCTTTTTCGGCAGGTGAATTTCTTATTACTTCTGCAACATATATTCCATTGTTCAATTTTATGTTTTTGTTCAATTCTTGGTTTATATATGGAATTACACCTTTATCATATGCAAAGATTCCCAATGTTGCAGCATTAAACTCCCCATTATTTTTTAATTTTTCTACAATTGGTTTTATAATATTAATTGGTATTGCAAATCCTATTCCCTCTGCCGTTGTAATTTTTATTGAATTAATTCCCAATACATTTCCTTCTTTATCTATTAGTGGTCCTCCACTATTTCCTGGATTAATTGTAGCATCTGTTTGAATTAAGTCTTCCATATAGTAGTTTTTATCGTCATCTTCTATTTTTATTGTTCTGTCCAGCCCACTAATTATCCCGGATGTAACTGTTCTTTGGAATTCATACCCTATTGGATTTCCTATTGCGTATACAGGTTCTGCGATTTTTATTTTATCAGAGTCCCCTAAGTTTAAATATGGAAGATTGTCAGCATTAATTTTTATTACGCTCATATCCATTTCAGCGTCTGCCCATACTACATTAGCTTCATAATCCCTACCATCTTCCAAAGTAACATAACATGTACTATTTTTGCTACCAGATACATGTTCGTTCGTAACTATATATCCATTTTTAGCCACTATAAAGCCTGTTCCTAACCCGAGACTTTGTGTTCCTTCTCTTAAGAAGATTGTGCTTCCCTTATTTTTTATTTTTGATATTCCAACAACTGAATTATTAACTTTTTCAATTAGATCAGATATATTGTTTTCATCATTAGTACTTTCATCTACAGATGTAATTTCAGCCTTATATTCACTTGCATATTGTTGTTCTGCTGTTATTGATACATATACACAATAAGCAAGTATGATAAAGCATATTATTAATATTGTAATTGCTATTACTTCTAGCGACCTAATTACCTTATTTACTTTCGTCATACTTTCATCACCATTTATATTCTTCCCAATTTTTTACAATTTAAACATCTTGCTTCTCTTTTTTATTTTAAGAAGATAAGTATATGTTACTGTTACAAAATCAAAATCGTATTTGTGAAAATTAAACTTAAATTATCTTTCTTTTTCTATTGAAAAAAGATATTTATAATGGTAAAATGTGTTACTAGAAGATGTAATTTAAAAATAATGTATTTTTAATAATTATATGTGCCTTTGATCTTAGCGAGAAAGGAATAATTTTGAAATGAAAAAAAATAAAATTTACGAGGAAAAAACAGTACATGACTTTAGAGAATTAGTATCTTATTGTTCAAAGAACTATGGTGATAGAACTGCATTTACCATAAAAGATAAAGAAAAAAAATTACACGATATCTCTTTTATCGATTTTGAAAATAATATAAAAGAGCTTGGATCAGCTTTGCTTGATTTGGGTTTGGAAAACAAGAAAATAGCTATAATTTCACCAGACAGATATGAATGGTGTTGTAGCTATTTTGCCATTTCTACTGCTAATTGCATAGTTGTACCTTTAGATTATTTATTGCCTAAAGTGGAAATGTCTCGCTTAATAGTAGAAAGTCAAGTTGACGCTGTTATATTTGATCACAAATATTTAGACTTGATGAAAGAAATATTAAATAATAAGAATTCAGCATTAAAATACTTAATCTGCATGGATTATGTTAAAGATGAACAAACCGTTCTTTCTTTTCCAATTTTATTAGAAAAGGGTAGATACCTTATAGATAGTAAGAACTCTAAATATGACCTTGTAAAAATAGATAATAATGCTTTAGCAGTATTAATATATACATCTGGTACAACAAGTAATCCAAAGGCAGTAATGTTATCTCAAAACAATATTTGCTCTAACTTATCTGCTATGACAACATTAATAAAGTATGAACCCAATGATAGCATTTTGGTATTTTTACCCTTACACCATACATTGGCTTGTCTTGCAAGTTTTCTGTTTTGCTACTACGTTGGCTTTAGACTTTGTTTTGCAGATAGCATTAAAGATGTTGGCAAAAACTTGGTTGAATATAAAATAAGTGGTTTGGTATGTGTTCCAGCAGTTTTAGAACTTATGTATAAACAAATCATCAAAGGTATTAAGAAATCCGGTAAGTATATACCTTTTAAAATATTATGTGGAATTTCTAATTTTCTTCTATTTTTCCATATAGATTTAAGAAGAAAATTCTTTAAAGAAGTTCTTGATAATCTTGGTGGAAATATGAGAACTATTATTTATGGTTCAGCTGCTTCTAACAAAAAAATTATACATTTATTTAATACTATTGGTATAGATATGATTCAAGGCTATGGCTTAACCGAAACTTCGCCAGTTATTTCTTGTGAAAATGATAAATATCATAAAGAAAACGGTTCTTCAGGATATCCTTTATATAATGAGCAAGTAAAAATAGATAATCCTGATGAAACCGGTATTGGTGAAATTCTTGTAAAAGGTCCAAATGTTATGCTTGGGTATTATAATAATCCTGAAGCCACAAAATCAGCTTTTAAAGATGGTTGGTTCTGTACTGGTGACTTAGGGAAATTTGATAAAGACGGTTCCTTGTTTATTACTGGCAGAAAGAAGGATCTTATTGTTTTAAGCAATGGTAAAAAAGTATTTCCGGAGGAACTTGAAGCAATTCTTAACAAGCTAGATATTGTTGAAGAAAGTATGATATATGAAAGCAATGATAAAATTTGTGCTAAAATTGTGTATTCAAAAGATAATCCATCGGTTAAAAATCTCTCTAAAGAAGAAATTCGTTCTGCTATTAACGAAAATATTAAAATCATCAATAAAAATTTACCTATTTATAAATATATTAGAGAATTTGTAATAACCGATGAGCCTTTAATAAAAACAACAACTCAAAAGATAAAAAGACATGAAGAGCTTAAAAAAATTAATACAAAATAGTGTTAAAATTAAATATGAATATTAGGGTGACTATTATGAATAAAGAATTATACGATTTAACTAATCCACAAAAATCTATTTGGTTAACAGATCAATTTTATAAAGGAAGTACCATAAATAACATTTGCGGTACAGTTTTAATTGATGAAGTAGTTGATTTTGATAAATTAACTACAGCTATAAATGTTTTCTTAAGAGATAATGATAGCTTTAGATTGCGTGTTTTTATAGATAAAGACAGTACTGTTAAACAGTATTTTACTGATTATAGTGAGCAATTCTTTACAATTCAAAATCTTGAAAATATGGATGATTTAATCTCACTAGAAAAACAAATGGCAACTACTAAATTTGATATAATTGAAAATAATTTATTCAACTTTAAACTATTTTCTTTTTCTAATGGTAAAGGTGGTATTGTAATAGTTGCAAACCACTTAATAGCTGATGCTTGTACAGCTAGCTTAGTAGCTAGCAAAATAATAAATATTTATTCTTCATTATTAAAAAATGAAGACATTACTGAAGGCTCAACTTCGTATGTTACTTATATAAATTCTGAAAA
>CALXBZ010000059.1 GCA_944386665.1 uncultured Clostridia bacterium | reverse complement strand
GGACTTGTTAAATCGTTTATTGCAACGATTTCGTATCCTTCTGCTCCAAACATTTGTCTAAATGCTAGACGTCCTATACGTCCAAAACCATTAATGGCTACTTTTACTGACATAAAAATTCCTCCCTTAAAATTCAAGCAATATCACTTGATATTTTTATATTTGCCAATATTATTATGGCACTTCACATTATATATTAAAATTTTTATATTTTCAACTGTTCTTTGCGTTTTTTTCTCTAAAGTATATGTTAAAAATAACTTTTATAATCAATTGATTCTTTTCTTAAATTTTCTATTTTTTGTTATTTTTCTCTAAATTTTTAACTTTTATTCTTTTAATTCTTTTTTTGCTAATTTGTAATCCGGCATATAATGTTCAACCATATTCCAAAAGTTTTTTGAATGGTTCATATATTTTAGATGGCAAATTTCATGAAGGCAAACATATTCTATAGCATGCCTGCTATAAGCCATTAGATTTTGATTTATAGTTATTTTTTTATTAGATGAACATATTCCCCATGTCGCTTTTAAATTTTTTATATTGCATTCTATGGGGGCAAAACCTGTGCGCTGTTTTAAATCTTCCATTACAGAAGGAATTTCTTGAGTAGCAATGTATTTGTAATACTTGTCTATTAGTTTTTTTATATGTATTTGTTCATCATTTTTATATAGTGTATTATTTAATTTGCAATAGATATATTTGTTTTCTATATAAATTTGGTTTCGCTTATCCAATGTATATAATATTTTTAAAATGTACGGTTTGCCTAAAACTTTTATAATATTTCCGTTTTGATATTTTTTCTCATTTTTATTTTTGCTCTGTTCTATTAATTTTTGTGTTATCCACTCTTTCTTACTATTGATTATATTTTCTATATAATTAAGAGTTGAATGTTTTGGAGTTTTTACTATAACTACTCCATCTTTAATTTGAATATATGTATTTTTAATTTTTTTATAAATGATTGTATATTCAATATTACCTGTAATGTGGTGTTCTGCTAGCGTTTGATTTTTATATTTCACTTCATACTCCTGTATTTTATTGTTTTTACTATATTTCTATTTAACTATGACATATTATATTTATTAAAAAAATATTTGTCAATTATTTCTAAGGTCTAACAAAAAACTCAGAAGCCAAATCCACGGGTGTGTGGGCTGGCTTCTGATATATGTGTTCCTATTGTAGAGCACATTGCAAAGGTTATTGTGTTTCAAAAATTGGAAAAATGCTGGAAAATTTCATTATGCTTGATGCTCTTGTCTCTGAAGGTACGCAGTAATCATTTCAATAAATTGATGACTCTTAGGGCACGGATCCTGCGGCGGAACACAGAGGTTGTCAAAGTATTTATGCCATGCCTCTTTGTTTCCATGTAGATACCCGTATTCTATTGCTCTTTTTATGTTTTGGGCAACAGCTCTTTCCGAAGGAGTGTACTTGCTGTAGAAGCAGGCAACTCTCCAATACAGGTCCATCTGCTTAATCAATGTTTTTGATGTGTACTTGATAATTATGGCTGTACGAAGATAATCAAAGCCAACTTGAACAGGATATATTCCTAAATCTTTTAGTATATTGGAAACCTGTTCTTTCAGTTTTGCATTTATCGCTTCAGTTTTTTTGTTTTCTGTTGGTATTGCAACCTCGTCTAATTTCCGGATAAGTTCTGCTAAGTCCTCCATGGTGTAGCCTTCAGCGGCCAGACATTCAATCATCTCGGCTAATTTTGTTGCTTTCTTTACCAATTTCGACAACTCCTTTACAATAAAAATTCGACAATTCAGTCGATACTTATATTATAAACCCTCTTGTATTTTATGTCAATCTAGCGAGTTTCGCTAAAGTTATAATTATTTAAATTATCCTTTATATTTGGTATTATAACCATGATTTTCAGATGGTCTTTTATCATTTGGATACATTACATCTGTATAAATATCTTGTTGAAGTTTTTTTACTAAGTTATATACATCTATGTAATCTGATATACTACATATAGATATTGATGCACTTCCTTTATTATCTGTAAAATGACTAGATGTTGTTATAATATCCCCCACATTAAACATTTGATCAAATATACCTCTATGTAAGTCTACATGTGATAATTCTGCAAAAGGTTTATGCTTGTATGTTTTCGAAAAAGCTCCACCAGAAACGTAAATACCAGTGTCTGTTACTATATAATATGTATTTTTATATTTCTTTAATGTAAGTAATATGCCTGCTAAATAAATCCATACTGGCATTAAATGCAATAACATAAAAGGAATTATAAATAACAAAACACCCTTGTCTTCACTAAAAAATATTGTCCCACTAAGAATTCCAAAATCAATAATTCCCCATAATATTGCGAAAGGCATTAATGGGTTAAAAATACTCTCAAATATAAAGCATTTTTTATTTGGTTTTCCTTCATATAATATTTTTTCTCCTTCATTTACCAATTTCTTTAAATCATTTTCCATATTTATACCTCCTGTTCATTTTTTATATAACATATAATAATACACACAGTACATGTAATAGATTTCCTGCAAATACACATATATGAAAAATTGAATGCGCATATTTATGTTTTTTGCCAAGACCATACAAAATTGCTCCAATTGTATATATAATTCCGCCCGATAATACTAATATAAAACCAGGTATTCCTAATAATTTTGGCAATAAATCGCCCCTTATAACAATACACCAACCCATTACTAGATAACATATCATAGAAAATATTTTGTATTTTTTTAGATCAATGGAATTTAATGTAATTCCTAAAATTGCAAATGCCCATATTATTCCAAAAATCACCCAACCTAAGGCAGTTGAATGTTGTCTTAGAGTACATAATGCAAATGGAGTATATGAACCAGCAATCAATATAAATATTGCACAATGGTCTAATATTTGAAAAACCTTTTTGGCTTTTGAATTTGCTTTTAAGCCATGATATAAGCTTGACATTGTATACAAAAACAACATAGAAACCCCAAAAATAATTCCACTTACAATTCCATATGGATTATGTCTAATTCCGCCAAAAACACTGCATAAAACTATTGTTACAATTCCGGCAACTCCACCTATAATATGGGATACCATATTAAAAATTTCTTCACCTTTTGTGTATGTTGGCAATACTCTATCAGATAATTTTGTTCTTTTCATAATAAATTACCTCCACTAATAAATATCTATGAGTATAACCATTGGTTTACTCTTAAAGTTAAAAATATAACATCTAATATTTTATATTAGACGTTATTATATGATATGTTCATGGAAATGTCCACCATTTTATTAAATTCTTTTCATAAGTATTCAATTTATTTTATCTTCTATAAATTTTAGTATCAAATAATTCAAGTGGATATATCTTACCATTTTCCAAATTTTTAATATCCTTTAGAGCTGTATCAAATCCTCTAAGTTCATCTTTAGTCATAGTCTTTACTTTGTCTAATTCTATCCATTGCACATCTAACTGTTCATTTTTATCAACTTTGATATTTTCTTCTATAATATCTGCTGTAAATTTGATCGTTACAATTGTATCACCGTTAAGTGATACAATTGTACTAATTGGTAAAACTCCTGTTAATTTTATCTTACATCCTGTTTCTTCAAATGCTTCTCTAATTGCTGCATCAGTTATAAGTTCTTTTTCTTCAACATGACCAGCAGGAAAATTCCATTGACCATAACATGATTTCTTTGCTTCTTGAATCATTAATATTTTATTATCTTTTACTATTAAAGAACCTGCTACTATTGTCATAATTTAATCATCCTCCTATAATATTTTATTTATCTATTTTTTATATTTATTTCATTTTTTTGTATATCCTTGTTTGTTGTTTATTCAATTGAAGATATCTTTCGTTTTATTTATTCTCTTAATTATATCATATTCTTGTATTTTTCACTAGCATCTATGATATTAAAACATTTTTCTTTATTTTGCTTTCTATATATCTTTGTCATATTGTCTCCTATTTTATTAATAATCTTTGCATATGCAGTCAGGATTGCAGAATCTTTAGTTGATAGCTTTTTATCAGTTTTATATTTTACTGTATGCTCTATGGATGCCCAAAAATCCATTAACTTAGTTCGTATTTGTATTTCTACCTTAATATATATGAATTGATTATTTATTTCTATGGGTACTTCTATTATCATATGATAAGCTGAATACCCACTCTTTTTTGGATACTTTATATAATCTTTTTCTCTTAATATTTTTATTTCATCTATTTGTGAAATATACTTTTTGATTTTGTATATATCATCTTTATGATTGCATATAATTCTAGCTCCTGCAACATCATTTATATTGTTAATAAGATTTTTATAAGTAGTGGGGCAATCTTTTTTGCTCATTTTCTTTTCAATGCTAGTTGAACTTTTTATTCTACTTGTTATACTATTTATTACCTCATACCCATAAAGCTCATTAAGATAATCTTTTACCTCATTTAATCGTTCTACCACTAGATTTAACCCTTGTTTATAAAGATTGATTAGTATGTTAAAATTCTTGTCATTCTTTTTAAAATGTATTATTTCATCATTCCTTATCATATATTTACTTTCTTTTATTAAATATTCCATATTCATCTCTCCTTAATTAAAATCACATAATTGAATTTTTATAATTTTATACAAGATATGTGAAATATTTATGAAGATATTTTATTAATGATGTAAAAAATATTAATTTCCAAAATTAATTTCTTTTATTTCGTCTATACCTTCCCACGATTTCTTAAACTTACCATAAAAATCTTTACCTTTACTAAAATTTATTAGTAAAAGGAAAGATGCCAGCTTATCAAATGCTGACATCTTATAACTATATCCACTAAATTTATCCACACAGTTTTTATTGATATATAAGTTTTTTTACCTTCTTTGTCCACGAGCTTATATTTATGTGGACAAATTTTTTATTCTTTTCATTTTTTAAACTCTTTATTAAGCTTTTAAGCATTCTTACCACAACAGTTTTTGTACTTTTTGCCACTTCCACATGGACAAGGATCATTTCTACCAACCTTAGGTCCTTCATTTACAACAGTTTTGTTCATTCCGCCTTCTTTTTCAGAGATGTTACCATCAACTAAGTTTATAGCTGTATCTTCAAGTCCTGCTCCTGTTACTTTGCTTGTTTCTGTTCTTTGAATAGGACCTTCTTTTTTACGAATGTTTAGAAGTATTTTTACAACATCAATTCTAATGTCTTCTATCATATCATCAAACATGTCTGTTCCTTCTAGTCTATATTGAACTACTGGATCTTTTTGTCCATATCCACGAAGTCCAATACCTTTCTTTAATTCATCCATGTTATCTATATGATCCATCCATTTTTGGTCTACTACTTTAAGCATAACAACTCTTTCAAGTTCTCTTAAGTTTTCTGCACCAAATTCACTTTCTTTATTCTCATATATTTCGTGTGCTTTTGTTATTAATTCTTCAACTACAGCGTCTCTATCGAAAGTGTCTTGTTGTAATGATTTTACATTTTCTATTCCAAGTGTTGTTTGAATATCTTGAGTAATAGATTGCTGATTTACTTCTTCTCCATTAACAATATGAGAGTCCACAATCAATTCTATTACAGAATCCATCATCTTAAGAATATTTTCTTTTAAGTCTTTTCCATCAAGAACATCTCTTCTTTGATCATATATTACTGTTCTTTGAACGTTCATAACGTCGTCATATTGTAATACATTCTTTCTTATGCTAAAGTTTCTACCTTCAACTTTCTTTTGAGCATTTTCAACAGCCTTAGAAATTGTTTTTGATTCTATTGGCATATCCTCTGCAGCACCTAAAGAATTATAAACTCTTGTAATAATGTCTCCACCAAATATTTTCATTAAGTCATCATCTAGTCCAATGTAAAATCTAGATTCACCTGGATCTCCTTGACGACCACTACGTCCACGAAGCTGGTTATCTATTCTTCTTGATTCGTGTCTTTGTGTACCAATTATTTTTAATCCACCTGCATCAATAACTTTTTGTTTTTCTTCTTTAATTTGGTCATTATATTTTTTCTCTAATTCATTAAATTTTGCTCTTGCAGATAAAACAGCTTTGTCTTCTGTTTCATTATGAGCAGATGCTTCTTCTATTTCTTCATCTGAATATTTTAGCTTTCTCATTTCTTGTTTTGCTAAATATTCGCTATTTCCTCCAAGCATAATGTCGGTACCACGTCCTGCCATATTTGTTGCAATTGTAACTGCACCAAATTTTCCTGCTTGTGCTATTATTTGAGCTTCTTTTTCATGATATTTAGCATTTAATACTTCATGAGGAATACCTTCTTTATCAAGCATTTTACTTAATTTTTCAGATTTATCTATAGATACTGTACCAATTAACACTGGTTGGCCTTTTTCGTGTGATTTTTTTATATCTTCTATAACTGCTTTAAATTTTACATCTTCGTTTTTGTAGATTATATCTGGGTTATCTTTTCTTATCATAGGTTTATTTGTTGGTATTTCTACAACATCTAATTTGTATATTTCTTGAAATTCAGATTCTTCTGTCATAGCAGTACCAGTCATACCTGATAATTTTTCATACAT
>CALXBZ010000058.1 GCA_944386665.1 uncultured Clostridia bacterium | reverse complement strand
AGACATAGGAGGTGTCTTGATTTTTTAGAAATTTCACTAAATTAGTGAAAAAAGTATCTTCAATTGCTTAGAATGCGCTCATATAAGAAGGAAACTAAATGATGTTCAAATTTGTGAAAAGAAAGATGCTTGCTAAAAAATGTTTGAGAATTCGGAACGGAACGCAGGTGTTCTTTCTAAAAACGACGAAAATCAACGAAATCAATGCTTTGCCGGAAGAGGGAGAAGCCGAAAAATATTCTGTGCAAAATCTCCCAAAGAATGCATTTTGTTTCGTTGACGACGCTGAAACGAATGCATCACTTGCAATTATGACAATTGGCAGAAAGTTATACATTATGCCGGCTTTTTTCTTTAACTCATGCAAAGAAAAACTAGAAAAACTGGGGTTAAAAGAAAGACAACTTGATACTCTTTTTCAAAGGGAGCAATTCCATACAATTGAGATTGGATTACGCAGTACCAAAAAGAGTATTTGAAAGCAAAAGACCAATTTAACCAGTTTCTTGGCTTCTTAGGCATGTGCGATTGAAAGATGTGACTTTTGCCAACAATGTATGAATATGCATTGTCGGTAAAATCATATAAAAAAATAATTATAAATTTTTTTGAATAGATGTCTTAAAATTTACTTTATAAATAAAAATATTTTTAAGGAGAAATAATATGGCAAAAGAGTATAAGATATCACAGTTAATTATGAATAATGAAGTGCAATATTATGATAATAGTCCAAGTCTTAAACAATATAGGAAAGTAAAAAAAATCCATGAAGGAAGAAGAACAAAATATTTAACATGGGTAGACGATAAGCATATGAAGAGTATAGCGACTCCAGAAGGCAGAGAACTAACTTCTGAAGAACTTTTTGATTTTGTAATAGGAAACAATATAACAGATTTTTCAAGGTCTAGAAATATTAGTGAAAACTCAGCTGATATAGCCATAGTTTTAGGAAGTGCTGATTTGCCGACTACTCGAGAAAGAGCAATAAAAGCTTTTGAATTATATAAATTAGGACGTGTAAAGAAAATAATATTCACAGGGGGAATTTCAGAAGCAAGAGATAAAAAGTGCTATATGCATCCAAAATCTTTAGATGATTACATGAATAATAAAGAAATAGATTTAGAATGGTCAGACCTACCAGAAGGAGACTGGGGAGCTGAAACTTTTATTCCAAATGTTTTTGACGAAGATTATAAGAAACATTCATCAAAATTAACAGAAGAATTTTTAAAGAGTATAGGTGTAAATGCAGAAGATGTATTGTCAGAACCGCTATCAACAGATACAATGGAAAATGCAGCATTTTGCAAAAATGCTATTGATTCACTAGAAATAGATACTGGAATGAAAGTAAGATCAGCAATAATTGTAACAACATGTACTCATGGTAGTAGAGCAATGAGAATGTTTAAAAAGATATTTGGTGATAGAATTAGTTTGAAATGGTGTCCGTCTACTTTAGATTTAGAAAGACACGAGAGATTAAAAGCTATTTTAAATGCCCAAATTTTTGATGAAAACGCTTTTAGACAAGAACTAAAAAGAATATATTGTACGGTACCAGAATTAATGCAAAAACTTAAGGAAGAAACTGCAAATCACAGAAATGCGTTTATTTTAGGATATATTGATGAACCTACAATAAAAATTAACGATAGAGAAAAAGAAGACTATGATGACGTGGAATTATAGAAAAAATATTGTTAATGAAATTCAGGCTAAATGGTTTAGAATTATTTAAAATTCTAAACTATCTTTTTGCAAAAAGTGGATAAAATGCTAATTTATTAGCTTTATATTGTAAAGAATAGAAGAATGTGGTATTATTAATAAGGTAAAAAAGAAAATTATTGCCAATAAAAATATTAATAATTAATCTGAAAGGAAAAACTATGGGATTTTTCAATAAATTAAAAAACGGTTTAAATAAGACCAAAACATCTTTTGATGAAAAAATAAATAATATATTTAGCAGTTTTAGAAAAGTAGATGAGGAATTACTAGAGGAATTAGAAGAAGTACTAATCATGTCAGATGTTGGGGCAAATACTTCTTCAACAATTATCGAAAATTTGAAAGACAGAATAAAAAAAGAAAATATAAAGGATGAAGAAGGGGTTAGAGAAGCCTTAAGAAAAGAAATCAAAGAAATATTTGATAAAACTGATCATGTTCTTAGATTAGAAACAAAACCAGCAGTAATACTAGTAGTTGGAGTAAATGGCGTTGGAAAAACTACATCAATTGGAAAAATTGCAAATAGATTAAAACAAGATGGAAAAAAAGTTGTAGTTGCAGCAGCAGATACTTTTAGAGCAGCAGCTGTAGAACAGTTAGAAGTATGGGCACAAAGAGCTGGTTGCGATATAGTAAAAAGAGAGGAAGGAGTAGATCCAGCAGCAGTAGTATATGATGCAATAAAAATTACGAAAGAAAAAAATGCGGATGTATTAATATGTGACACAGCAGGAAGACTTCATAACAAAAAATATTTAATGGACGAACTAGTAAAAATAAAAAAAGTAATAGATAAAGAATTACCAGAAGCATCAGAAGAAGTTTTAATGGTATTAGATGCAACAACTGGACAAAACGCAATATCACAGGTACAAGCATTCAAAGAAAACGTAGATATAACAGGAATAGTTCTTACAAAATTAGATGGAACTGCAAAAGGTGGCGCTGTAATTGGCATAGTAAACGAAAATAAAGTACCTGTTAAATTTATAGGTGTTGGAGAAAAAATTGATGACATGGAAATATTTAATAGTGAAGATTTTGTAAAAGCTTTAATTTAATGGATTGGAGGAATGAAAGCTTGAAAGATAGAAAAGAAAAAAACAAACAAGCAGAAGTAAAAGTAGAAGAACCAAAGACTGAAGAAATTAAAGAAAATAAAAAACAAGAAATTGAAGAACTAACAGAAATAAATAAATTAAATGAAAACGAGAATAAAGAAAACAATGAAACAATAAATCTAAATCAAGAAAATGAAAAAGAAAGTTACAAGAATACTACTAAAAAAAATAGAAGAAAGAAAATAGTTTGGACCGTACTTATTCTTGCAATGATTATTATATATGTAATTGAACGTGGAGAATATTTAGAAATAAAAGAAATTGGTGAAAACTATGTATCAATGTTCTGGCAAAATATGAAGTATAGAGCAATTGCAGTTGCTGTTAATTTTGTGGCAATATTTTCATTAGTATATACAACAACGACAAGAATCAAAAGAGGTTTAAAAGTATTTTTTGAAGATGAGAAAAAAATTATGCCAAAGCTTCCTCATAAATCAATTGCTTTTATAACAGCAACTTTAGTAACGATTGCTACAACAGGAATAATTTTAGAAAAAGCCTTACCATGCTTCTTTAATACTCAATTCGTAACAACAGATCCAGCTCTTGGATTAGACATAGGATTCTTTGTATTTATATGGCCGTTCTTAAATTTTATAACTATGTATGTAGCAGTTGCATTAGTAGGTGCAACTATATATGCAACAATATATTGTTTACTAGTATTTAATATTTATTTCGACGGAATAAGTAGAGAATCTGTAAAAAAGAGTGGGTTAGTAGATAAAGCATTAGCTAATTTAAAAATATTAATAATAATAGTAGCAATACTAGTTGTATTAGGAACATTAAATATAGGAGTACAAAAATTTATTGTACTAAATAATGATGAAACTATAAATTATTCAATATTTGGTGCAGGATTAACAGAAACAACTATTGGCTTTTGGGGATATATAATTTTATCAGTATTAATGATTATATCTGTATTTAGGGCTATAAATGAATTTAAAAAAGGAAGAACAAAAAAGGTTGTGACTTCAATACTAATAGTTCCAGCATATTTGATTTCACTACTGTTAGTAATGTTAGGATTTAATATAATTTTTGTTAATTCTAATGAGCTAGATAAGGAAAAAACATATATATTAGATAATATTACAAATACAAAAATTGCATATGGAATAGACATCGACGAAGTAACAGTACAAGATGAAGGAACAATAACACAAAGTTCAATTACAGAAAATACAGAAACAATAAAAAATATTCCAATTGCAAATGCGGATACAATTCTAAAAGACCTAGAAGGTTCTCAAAAAAATAAAGGTTATTACAATTTTAGGTCAACACAAATTGGATTATACAATATTGAAGGAAAACAGAAATTAGTGTATATTACGCCAAGAGAAATTGCAAGTTCAAAGGGAACATATAATAACAAGACATATGAATATACACATGGTTTTGGAACAATAATAACATCAGCAACAACCACTACAGAATCAGGTAATATAAACCATTTACAAAAATCATTTGATCAAACGGATGAAGTTGTATATGTGGAAGAGCCAAGGATTTATTTTGGATTAGAAACAAATGATACAGTTGTTACAAACAGTAACAGCAAAAAAGAATTTGATTATCCAACAGAAGATGCGTTAAATAACACAGAAAATATATATGATGGAACAGCTGGTTTAAAAGCAAACTTTTTAGACAGACTAGTACTAGCAATAAAAGAAAAAGATCCTAAATTAGTATTTTCCGGAAATGTTAAGAGTGATAGCAAAATATTACCTAATAGGAACATCATAGAAAGAGCAAAAACAATAATGCCATATTTAACATATGACAATGAACCATATATGATTATAACAAATGATGGAAATTTAGTATGGGTTCTTGACGCGTATACTACAAGCAATGAATATCCATATTCTCAAAGAACTATGTTAGAAAATAATGGTATAGTAAAAAAAGAAATAAACTATATTAGAAATTCTGTAAAAGTAATAATAGACGCTTATTCAGGAGAAGTAACTTTTTATATAACAGATAAATCAGATCCTATTGCAATGGTATACAAAAAAATATATCCAGATTTATTTTCAGAAGAAGAGATACCAGAAGAAATATCAAATCATTTCGTATATCCAAAATACTTATACAATATTCAAGCTAATATTTTAAAAAGATATCATAATATTCAACCAGATGTGTTATATAGAAGTGATGACGTATGGGATATTGCGACACATAACACAAGTAGCAAAATTACATCAACTAAAGGAACACCAATTGAGCCATATTATACAATGGTAAAAACAATTGATAGTACTTCTTCAAGGTTAGGACTAGTATTGCCTTATACACCTTATGAAAAACAGAATATAACATCATATTTAATTGGTTCAATAGATGAAAATGGGAATAATGTATTAAAACTATATAATTTTCCATCAGGAAGTAATGTACTAGGACCAATGCAATTAGACACTCAATTAGGACAAGATGAAACTATAGCTAAAGAAATAGAAAACTTAAATGTTTCAGGAACTAAACTTACTAAAGATATAATAATTGTTCCAATTGATAATACATTATTATATGTAGAGCCTATATATCAACAATATGTAAATGAGACCGATTCTTTACCAATTCTTAAAAAAGTAGTAGTAGCATCTGGAACAAAAGTTGCTATTGGAGATACATTTAGCGAAGCATTAACAAATTTAGTTTCACAATATGCAGTGGATATAGAAGTTGAAAATACAGATAATATAGAAGAATTAGCAGATTTAATTATAAAAGCAAACAATAATTTAAAGGCGTCAACACAAAGCAATGACTGGGAACAAATTGGAAAAGATACAAAAAAATTGCAAAGTTTAATTGATAGATTAGAAGAAGTAAAAAAAGAATTGGATCAGAAAACTCAAGAAAATGAAAAGGAAAAAGCAAATACAAATAATACAATAAACCAAATTGTGAATGAAATTGAATAAAATAACAAATAATAATGTACGTTAGGGGACAGGCACCTAACGTACAAACTGTCCCTAAGTGAACATTTTTAATAGTGCAATAAAGAATTTTTAAAAGGAAAGAATTTTTTATGAAAAAAGTAAAATTAAAAATAATGCCTAGTAAAAAATATAAAAGCAGGAAAACATTAGAAGAACAAATTTTAGAATATTTATGTAGGTTAAACTATGTATTAAATAAAAATAAGGTTCTAGATTTAGTAGAACTTGCAGGTAATACAAAGAAATTTTTAATAAGAAATTTTACATCTGGAATTATAAAAGGTATTGGCATTGGTATTGGTTTTTCAATAATAACTGCACTTATAATTTATATATTGCAAAAGATAATAAAGTTGAATATTCCGGTAATAAGCAAATATATTTCTGATATTGTTAATATAGTAGAAACAACAACTATCAGATAATTATAGAGAATAATATATAGACTAGAGATATATAGTCTATATATTATTTTTGTATATTGTAAGAAATAACCACTTTTTTATGTTAATGCAAACTTTGAAATGCTTGTGTTAACTGTGTTTGCTAAATGTGACAAATTGTAACAAAAATGTAATAAAACTTGTTTCGATTAGAGGGAAAAGGAAGTAAAGATTAAAAAAAAAATAAAAACAAAAATGTTGCTTTTGCAACAGAAAAAGTAAAGAGTTGAGGTATAATAAACACATAATTTGCAAAGGGGGAAGTTAGGAATGAAGGTAATAAAAAGAGATGGAACAATTGTTGAATACAATTCAGAGAAAATTAGTACAGCAATAAAAAAAGCAAACAATGAGGTTTCTAAAAAAGAACGAGCAACAGATGAGGAAATTAATGAAATAATAAAATATATAGAGGATTTAAAAAAATCAAGAATA
>CALXBZ010000057.1 GCA_944386665.1 uncultured Clostridia bacterium | reverse complement strand
AGTTTGTCAAATGGAGTTAAATATTATTTTGATTCAATTGGGCTTCATAAAAAAATAAGGCCTGTTAATAGATTGGATAGAAATACTTCTGGAATTGTTATATTTGCCAAAAATGAATATGTTCAAAATTCTTTATCAAAGCAAATGGAGGACAAAACTTTCGTAAAAAAGTATATCTCTATTTGTGAAGGCTCTTTTGATTCAAAAGAAGGAACAATAAATTTTCCTATTGCACGTAGAGAAAATAGTATTATTGAAAGATGTGTAGATTCTTCAGGAGATATTGCAATAACTCATTATAAAGTACTAAAAGAATTTAATATTAAAGATACTATTTGTTCTGAATTACTTATTAATTTGGAAACAGGACGTACTCATCAAATAAGGGTTCACTTGGCTTATTTAGGACACCCTATAGTTGGTGATAGCCTTTATGGTAATGAATCTTCATTAATTAATAGGCAAGCTCTTCATGCTTATGAAGTTCAATTTATTCATCCAATAACAAAAGATAAAATAAAAATTATTTCAGAATTACCTAAAGATATTCAAAACCTCTTACATTAAACTAATGTAAGAGGCTTTTATGAGAAACATAAAAAATAATATAATAGTAAATCTGTAAGCCGGGTTCTGTCTAGAATGGTCATTTATCTAGTACATATATTACTATATGTCTCAAGCCACCAAGATATAGAAGATGACGAGCAGTCTTAGCCTTCAGCCTCGGTGTTGCTCCAGATGGGGTTTGCACTGTCCCAGTATGTCACCATGCCGGCGGTGAGCTCTTACCTCGCCTTTTCATCCTTACCAGTTTCTGGCGGTTATTTTCTGTTGCACTTTCCTTAAGGTTTCCCTCACTGGACGTTATCCAGCATCATTGCTCTGTGGAGCCCGGACTTTCCTCGTATGCTACCTTTCGGCATTGCAGTACGCGACCATTTAATTTACTATTTTTTATTTTACACTCATTTGTATAAAAAGTCAATTATTTCGTACTAAGCTTTTTATTTTAAAATTATAATTTTTATTTCTATTTTAAATTTCTAATATTTTTTATATGTTTTCCAATTCTTGAATTAAATTAATATATTTAAAGTAAAACATATCTTTATTTTTGTCATTACTTGATTTTATCAGTTCTTTTAGAAGTACATATGCTTTATTGGCTTTTGCTCGTTTTGTAGTTGAAAGATTATTGGAAGAGTTTATAAAAGTGGTTAAGTCTTTTTCAGCATTACCAAGTAAATTTATAATATCATCCCATTTTTCTATTTCTACCAAAGAATATGCAGATACCACATTTGATTTTATATTTGCTATTTTTAGTTTTGTTTCATCTTCAAGTGTTTCATCCATATATTTAGGTATTAAACTATATAAGTTTGCCAAGCATATTGCCGAATTAGCTTTATCTTTATTTTTTATTGACAATATTAGATTATCTAAATTTGTATTATACGATAAAACATTTTCATTAGATACATTCAAGGTATTTAAATCTAAAGTTATAGTGGTCCAAGAGTTATATAAGTCCTCTGCTTGAATTGCTAAATCATTCCAATCTATTGAATTAGTATTTCTTAATAATATACTATTGTTTTCTATATAATATTTTTCTATATTCTTACCTTTCTCTCCTTCCGAGTTTTTAGAGCTAACTGAACTGCCTTGTGAATCCGATGACTCTTTTTCTTCTGTGCTGCCATTTTGTCCGACTAGATGTTTGCTTGCTTCCATCACTTGTAGTATTTTGCGCATTGCCCTCAATAAAAGTTTTCTGTATTCCTACATTTTCTGACATCTTTAAGTTATTAAGCTGATTTATCATAGAAAGCGTAGTTTTATCAAGATATTCCAATTCATTATCAATTTTATTAGATAATTTTTGAACTTCCTTGTTTGAATTATTGTTCATAATTATTATAATTGTTGCTATAATAGTCAACAATATTATTCCTATGATTATAGCCAAAAACCAATTTTTATTTTTCATATTTTACTCCATAAAATTTAATTTTTATAATATATAATTTTTCCAAAGTTCTTACATTTTATTCTAAGTATATTAAATTTGATTATTCAAATAATAAAATTAAATTTAAAAAGGAGAAAAAAATGTATCCAATTGTTAAATTTTATAGTAATAAAGATGGAGAAATTTTTAGCTTTCTATCTAAATATTATGAAGATATTCAAGATTTAGATTTACATTCTTTAGAATGGCAAAAGCAATACGCTAATCCTATTGAAATTGCAACTATTTTAGGGGTATTTGCAGATAATATTGAGGATTTTAATATTGTTATGTGGGTAAGTTTAGATTCTGGTTATTATATAAAAATAACACCTAACAACGCAGATAGCATTATTAGGTATTTATATGAAAGGTATCCATATTAATAAATTTTTATAATAGTAAATATTATTTAAACTATTCACTCTTTTTTTCTCTAGTCATTAGCATTGTTACAGCATCTTTAGGTTGTAAATGGTTGTATAAAATATCATATACTGCATTTACTATTGGCATTTCAATATTATATTTTTTTGATAGTGCATATGCCACTTCAATATTATCAATGCTCTCTATAACCATTCCTATTTCTTGTTTTG
Source organism: uncultured Clostridia bacterium (assembly GCA_944386665.1). Lineage (GTDB taxonomy): Bacteria > Bacillota > Clostridia > TANB77 > CAG-508 > CAG-245. The sequence goes on along the minus strand of CALXBZ010000057.1, from coordinate 4,207 downwards.
CTTGGTCTACAGTATAACCTTTCCCAATTAGTCTTCCTGCTCTTCTGTTTCTACTGTGTTCGCTCATGCAAGTAACTATTAAATCACCAAGACCTGAAAGTCCATAAAATGTATCATGTTTGCCTCCCATTGCCATTCCTAATCTTGTGATTTCAACTAGTCCTCTTGTTATTAATGCTGCAAAGCTATTGTCTCCTAGTTTTAATTCTGTTGCAATTCCAGCACAAAAAGCAATAATATTTTTTAAAGCTCCTCCAAGTTCAACACCAATAACATCATCAGAAGTATAAACTCTCATTGTTTCATTCATAAAAGTTTCTTGTACTAAGTTCTTAACACTTTCCTCTTTTGATGCTATAACTATAGCAGTTGGAATTCCTATTGATACTTCTTCTGCATGGCTTGGTCCAGAAAAAATTCCATATTGAATGTTTGGCATTTCTTGCTCTATTATTTGGCTTAATGTACAAAGTGTATCTGCTTCAAATCCTTTTGCACACATAATTATAGGCTGAGTTGTAACATATTCTTTGTATTTTTTTATAGTTTCTCTTACAAATTTTGAAGGAGTAACATGTAATATTATTTCACTACCTTCTATTACAGTTTTCATATCAGTATAGCAAGTAATATTTTCTCCTATTACTGCATCAGGTAAGAATTTGCATTTTCTATCTTGATTTATAGCCTTTGCTTCTTCTTCTGAAAAAGACCATACTTTTATATTATTTCCTGCCTTTGCCAAATGTATTGCAAGAGCAATTCCCCATGTTCCACTTCCTATTATAGCTATATTTTTCATTTTTTCTCTCCTTTAGTGACTGTTAAAAATAATAATTTATTTTGTGCCTTTAAAGCTTAGTTTATTTTCTTTTCCTGCTAAAAGTCTTTGCACATTTGTTCTATGATTAAATACAACAAGAACTGCAAGAATAATCGCAAAAATTATATAATTACCATTAACTAAATAATTGGTATGTATAAATACTGTTAATACTGGAAATAGTATTGCAGCTCCTATAGATCCTAAAGATACAAATCTTGTAAGTGCCATTAATACTAGAGCAAATACTAGACAAATTAATCCTATTTGCCAATTTGTCATTAATAAAACTCCTAGTGATGTGGCTACTCCTTTTCCACCTTTAAATTTGAAGAATACTGGAAAAGTATGACCTAATATTACGAATACTCCTGCTAGTTGAATTAATAAACTTTCATCTAAATTTTTTGCAATTTTACCTACGACAAACGCTACAAGTATTGCTAAAACACCTTTTAAACAATCACATATAAGTGTAAGTATTGCAGCCTTTTTACCAACTGATCTTAAAACATTTGTGGCTCCTGCATTTCCACTTCCCTTTTCTCTTACATCAAAACCAGCCATCTTTTTACTAATTATAATTGAAAAACTTATGCTTCCTAATAAATATGCAATAATTGAAACAATAATATATGTTGCCATAAAAATCACTCTCCTTTTTTATTTCGTATTACTTTTTTCATTTTTTTCTATCTTTTCGCGGGCAATCATTCTTATTGGAGTTCCAACTAATCCGAACTCTTTTCTAAGTTGATTTACTAAATATCTTTCATATGAATAATGGAATAGTTTTTTATCATTTACAAATACAACAAATGTTGGTGGCTTTGTTGTAGCTTGTGTCATATAATATATTTTTAATCTTCTTCCTTTGTCAGTTGGTGGTTGAACAACTGCAATTGATTCTGCTAATACTTGATTCAAAACAGAAGTTGATACTCTTAGAGCATTTTGATTTGCAACATTGTTTATCAATTCAAAAAGTTTATCAACTCTCTGTCCTGTTTTTGCTGATATAAATAATATTGGAGCATATGTCAAATATGGTAATTTTTCGTATACTTCTTTTGAATATCTTTCAAGTGTTCCATTCTTTTTTTCATATTCATCCCATTTATTTACAGCTATAATAACGCCTTTTCCAGCCTCATGAGCTTCTCCAGCAATTTTAGTATCTTGCTCTGTAACACCTTGATTTGCGTCTATCATTAGTACACAAACATCAGCTCTTTCTATTGCAAGTAAAGTTCTAGCTACACTATATTTTTCTATTTTTTCATCTACTTTACTATGTCGTCTTATTCCTGCTGTATCTATAAATACATATTTTCCGTGCTCATTTTCAAATTCTGAATCTATAGCATCTCTTGTAGTTCCAGCAACATTGCTTACGATTAATCTGTTTTCCCCAAGAATTTTATTAATTAGTGAAGACTTTCCTACATTTGGCTTTCCTATTACAGCAACTTTTATTTGTAATTTTTCATCCTCGTCTTCTGTTTTTGGAGGAAGTTTTTCATATATTTGATCTAATATGTCACCTATACCTATAGCATTTACAGATGACGCTCTATATGGCTCTCCTAGTCCCAAATTATAAAATTCATATATTTCTAGTGCTTGTGCTCCATAATTATCTGCTTTATTGCAAACCAAGACGATTGGTTTATTAGATTTTTTTAACATTAATGCAATTTCACTATCTGCTGAGGTTATTCCTTGTTTAGCATCAGTTATAAATACTATAACATCAGCCATTGATATTGCAATATCTGCTTGTTCTTTCATCTGGATGGATATATCGTTAGAGTCATCAAATTCAATTCCTCCAGTATCTATTAAAGTAAAGCTTCTTCCTCTCCAGTTAGCTTCTCCATATACTCTATCTCTGGTAACTCCAGGAGTATCTTCAACTATTGAAATTCTTTTTCCTACTATATAATTAAAAAATGTTGATTTTCCCACATTTGGTCTTCCAATAATTGCTACCATTGGTTTTGACATAATTTCACCTTCTTCTTTTTTAATTTCCATAAGCATTTTACTATATTTATCTAAAAATAACAAGCACTTTATTGATTCTTATGAATTTTATTTTTAGATTTTACATTTAGTTCATACATAGAATAAAACTATGTAGCTACTTTTCGATTTTTCCAGTTCTTCTTTGTAATAATTATAAGTAAAACAATACTTACACATGAAATTATCATTGTAATTAGCATTTCACTTGTTCCTGTATATTTAACAGTTATTATTGTATTATCTTCTTTGCACATATCTTTTGTTACATTAATTAATACAAATCCGTTTTCTGACTCACTATATTCTATTTTTTCTTCGTTTACATATATTTTATATCCCAAATAATATATATAAGGAAGCTCTATTTTAGTATCCGCTTCTAGTCCTGTTAATTCGAAATACATATTTGTCCCATTTTTTTTATAATTAGAAATTATTATTTGTTCCTGCCCTTCCATTACAATAGGAACATCTTCTCTTGTTGCAATATATGTGTTTAATACCTTAAAAGCTTTACTTGGCAAATATTCCATACTAGCCATTCCCGCATGTATTCTTCCAGTATGTTCTGTAACTCTTACGCCATCTATCAAATCCTGTTCATTTTTTTCTATTCCATATTCTATTTTACTCTTGTATGGTGTCAATAGTAGTAATGATATAATTAATAGAATCGTAATGTCTGTTAATTTAAAGTTTTTGATTACTAGTCCATAGTTTATTCCTGCTACTATTGCAAAGAAAAATGATGTAAATTCAAATAATCTAAAAGTAAATTGAATCATTCTAAAAATACTTGGTAATTTTTCAAAAGGAAAAAATGTTAATGTCATAAAAGTTAAAATTATTCCAAATATTAAAAATATTACGAATGTTTTTTTATAAGTTTTATCTACTTTCTTCCAAGCAATTGGTGTTAATATTAATCCAATAACTGTAACTAAACCTATGGCGTAAACCATTGGTTTTTCTTTCTTAGTTATAAATAATTGATAAAATTCTGTTTTATACCTTTCAAGTTTGTTTCCTACTTCCATTCTTCCAGGAACAAACACTTCATAACTAGTTGCAAAATAGTGTTGTATCATTCCCATCCAGAAGAAAGAAGTTCCCAATACTATTATTATTAAATTAAATATTAAATTTTTTAAGATTTGTTTGTTTTTAAGTTTTTTTATAAATACTAATACATATATAAAACATAGTATTGCCATATAAAATGTAACTACTGTATGAGTTAAAACAAGTCCTATTGTCCCCCAGGCTAATGCATAACTTGTTTTTTCTTCATTTAGTATCGTATACAATCCATTAAATATAATCGGTAAAAATATGAATGATGTCAATTCTGAAATT
>CALXBZ010000056.1 GCA_944386665.1 uncultured Clostridia bacterium | reverse complement strand
AGTTTAATTTATGAATTTACTTGTAAAATTATAGATTTTATGCTAAATTATAAATTATATATACAAACAACCATTTATAGAGATAGGAGAGATTTTAAATGAAAATAGGAATTGTAGGACTTCCAAATGTGGGGAAAAGTACACTTTTTAATGCAATAACAAATGCTGGAGCAGAATGTGCAAATTATCCATTTTGCACAATCGAACCAAATGTAGGAGTAGTTCCTGTACCAGACGAGAGATTGGATAATTTAGCAAAAATATATAAACCACAAAAAGTAACTCATGCAATTATAGAATTTGTAGATATCGCAGGACTTGTAAAAGGTGCAAGTAAAGGTGAAGGATTGGGAAATAAATTCTTATCACACATTAGAGAAACAGATGCTATATGCCAAGTTGTAAGATGTTTTGAAGATTCAAATATAGTTCATGTTGATGGAAGTATAAATCCGGTAAGAGATATAGAAACGATTAATCTAGAATTAATATTTGCAGATTTAGAAACAGTAGAAAAAAGAATAGATAGAGCAAGTAAACTAATTAAAGGTGACAAAAAATATCAATTTGAATTTGATACATGGAAAAAAGTAAGAGAAGCATTACAAAATGGAAAGTCTGCAAGAACTCTTGAATATTCAGAAGAAGAATTAGAGATAATAAAAGATGCATTTTTATTAACTATGAAGCCTATATTATATGTAGCAAACGTATCAGAAAATCAGTTACTAGACGAAAAAGATGCAAATGTAAATGCAGTAAAAGAATATGCAAAACAAGATAAAGCAGAAGTAATTAAACTTTGTGTTAAAATAGAAGAAGAATTATCATCTTTAGATGGAGAAGATAAAAAAGAAATGCTAGAAGCTCTTGGACTAGATGAATCTGGATTAGATAAAGTAATAAAAGCAAGTTATGATTTGCTAGGATTAATGTCTTTCCTAACAGCAGGAGAGCCAGAAGTAAGAGCATGGACTATAAAGAAAGGAACAAAAGCTCCTCAAGCTGCAGGGAAAATACATTCAGATATAGAAAGAGGATTTATAAGAGCAGAAATAGTTTCTTATGATGACTTAATTAAAGAAGGCTCAATGGTTGCTGCAAAAGAAAAAGGGTTAGTACGTTCAGAAGGAAAAGAATACATTATGCAAGATGGAGACATTGTGTTATTTAAATTTAATGTGTAAAGAAAATGCCATCACTTTAAAGATAAATAACATCTAAACTTTACATTACAAAAATAACGTTTTTATATTAATGTGGTCGGCTTTACATAAAAGGAAAAATGTGGTATAATAAGGATATGCTAAGATTTATCTAGCAATAAAAAAAGGGAGGTTTCAATTAAAATGAAACAAGCATCGAAGATCAGTGCAATTCTTTTGGGAATTGTGCTGGGAATGGATCTAAGTGGTCTGTTCGGTAGTGCAAGAGTGGTAAGCATTGTTGAGGCCGAGCGGCTCATCATCGGCTGCGCGATTATTTTAATCGTGTTTGAGTTCCTTGAGGGAGCTTTAGCCCGCCAAGTATGCCGGTTCATGGCAGCAGCAATTGCGGGAATTGCACTGCGTGAGAGCACAAACCTTGTCATCGAAGCATGCCTTCTCATCTCCATTATGGCCATCTTGGTAATAGTGGCCATTATAACAATTAAAAGCTTTGTTCGTCCGGAAGAATGGAAATACATGTTTGGCCAGTCCATTAAGGAAAAACTGAACTTTCCAGGCTACAACGATGAAGACTTAGACGTTGAGGAAGATGACTCGTTTCAAGACTATGATTTGACTGATGAAGAGGAACCGTTTGAGTCAGACATTCCTATCATTGAAGTTGTTCAGCCAAGAGACGAGGAAAAGACAAGCGAATCCGTCGAAGAGTATACGTAATCCCTTTCCCAGCAGCAACTTGTATTGGTTGCTGCTGGGACTTTTTTGTATTCACAAAAAATTCACAAAATAAATTAGCAATCTCTATTGACTTTTGCTAATTTGCGATGTATTATATACACAGTTTAGCACTCTGGATAAGAAAGTGCTAAAAAGAGGTGAAAAAATGCTAGATGATAGAAAGAAAAAAATCTTGCAAGCTATAGTGGAAGAATATATAGAAACAGCTGAACCGGTAAGTTCAAAATCCCTTGTAGAAAAACATGGAATAGATTATAGCAGTGCTACAATTAGAAATGATATGGCAGAACTTGAAAAAATAGGATTATTAGACAAACCTCATACATCAGCAGGACGTGTTCCATCTGCACAAGGATATAGATACTATGTCGATGAATTACTAGATTATAATGATATAAGTGTACAAGAAATAAAGTATATACAAAGTCAATTAGAAACTAAAATAAATCAAATAGAGGACTTAACAAAAATAGCAACATCTACATTATCTGAAGTTACACATTATACATCAGTTGGAATTGGCCCAAATGTATATAGTCAAAAAATAGAAGAAGTAAAATTTATTCTATTAGGTTCTAGACTTTTAATGGCTGTAATACTAACAGAAGATGGATTAATAAAAGAAACAATAATTAAATTTGATGAAGATATAACACAAGAACAAGTTGACACTTTAACATATTTATTTAATAACAAATTAAAAGGACAGCCGTTGTCACAAATAAATCAGCCGATGGAAGAGTATATGCATTCCGAAATGAATAATATATTAAAAGTTGTAAGGCCTGTATTAGAACAATTAAGCAAAGCTATAAATGAAGACATTCCAGTATATATGGAAGGTGCAAATAAATCATTTGAATTACCAGAATTTCAAAGTTTAGATATTGCAAAAAACTTTGTAAATATTTTAGATGCCGATAGAACCAAGCAAATGATAGATATTTTAGATGATGGAGAAAATGAAGAAGAAATACATGTATATATAGGTGATGAAAATGTGGACAAAGCATTAAAAAATTTCAGTATAATAACCTTTAAACATAAGGAAAAAGGTAAAGACTTAGGAACAATTGCAATAATAGGTCCAACTAGAATGGATTATTCTAAAGTAATATCAGCTATGAAATGTATAAGCAAAAAATTAGGAGAAAATAAGATATGCAATAATAAACTAATTGGTAAGCCTGAGAATAAAGAAAATAGTGGAAAGGACGATGAGGATGGATAAAGAGAATATGAATGAAATTGAAAAAAATGAAGAAACTGAAAAAAATATAGTAGAAGATAACAATGCAAATGAGCAATTAGAAAAATTACAAGAAGAATTAACAGATGTAAAAGATAGACATACAAGATTAATTGCAGAGTTTGATAATTTAAAGAAGAGAAGTGCAAAAGAAAGAGAAGGACTATATAATTCAATAATGGGAGATATAGTATCATCATTATTGCCAGTAATAGATAACCTAGAAAAAGCTGCAGAAGCAGAGAGTAAAGATGAAGAATACAAAAAAGGTATCGAATTAGTATTAAAACAATTTAAAGATGTACTTACAGCAAATGGAGTAACGGAAATAGAAGCCGTTGGACAGCCATTTGATCCAGAATTACATGAAGCGGTAAGCATGATTCAAGACGAAAATCTTGGAGAAAAAATAGTCGCTCAAGAGTATAGAAAAGGATATATGATAGGAAACAAAGTAATTAGGCATTCTATGGTAATAGTTGCAAACTAAGTTATTAATTTTAAACAATAAAAATTGTTTAGTTTATATATAAGAACATAAGAAAACCAAAAATTGGTTAAAATAGAACAATAAAAGAGTAAATAAAATAGGAGGAATTTTAAAATGGGAAAAATTATAGGTATTGATTTAGGAACAACAAATTCATGTGTTGCAGTTATGGAAGGTGGAGAGCCAGTTGTAATTCCAAATGCAGAAGGAAATAGAACAACACCATCAGTAGTTGCTTTCTCAAAAAATGGAGAAAGATTAGTAGGACAAATTGCAAAACGTCAAGCTGTTACAAACCCAGATAATACAGTTATATCAATTAAAAGAAAAATGGGAACAGCAGAAAAGGTTAAAATAGAAGGAGAAGAATTCTCACCACAAGAAATTTCTGCAATGATATTACAAAAATTAAAAACAGATGCAGAAAATTATTTAGGACAAAAAGTTACACAGGCAGTTATAACTGTACCAGCTTACTTTTCAGATAGCCAAAGACAAGCTACAAAAGATGCAGGAAAAATAGCTGGACTTGAAGTATTAAGAATTATAAATGAACCAACAGCAGCAGCCTTAGCTTTTGGTATGGATAAAGAAGATCAAGACCAAAAAATAATGGTATATGATTTAGGAGGAGGTACATTTGATGTATCTATACTAGATATTGGTGATGGAGTATTTGAAGTTCTTGCAACAAATGGAAATACACACTTAGGTGGAGATGACTTTGACCAAAGAATAATAGACTACCTAGTATCAGAATTCAAAAAATCAAATGGAATAGATTTATCGGCAGATAAAATGGCTATGCAACGTCTAAAAGAAGCAGCAGAAAAAGCTAAAATAGAGCTTTCTGGAATGCAACAAACACAAATCAATTTACCATTTATTACAGCTGATGCACAAGGACCAAAACACTTAGATGTAACATTAACAAGGGCTAAATTCGAAGAACTAATCAGAGATTTAGTTGATTCTACAAGAACACCAGTTGAACAAGCTATGAAAGATGCTGGAATAACAGCTAACGATTTGCACAAAATATTATTAGTTGGTGGTTCTACAAGAGTTCCATGTGTACAAGAAGCAGTAAAGAAAATAACAGGTAAAGATCCAGATAAGGGAATAAACCCAGATGAATGTGTTGCTATAGGTGCATCAATCCAAGGTGGTGTATTATCAGGAGATGTAAAAGACTTAGTATTATTAGATGTAACACCACTATCATTAGGAATTGAAACATATGGTGGAGTATTTACAAAATTAATAGAAAGAAATACAACAATACCAACAAAGAAATCACAAATATTCTCAACGGCAGCAGATGGTCAAACATCAGTTGAAGTACATGTTCTTCAAGGAGAAAGAGACATGGCAGCATACAATAAAACATTAGGAAGATTCCAATTAACAGGAATACCAGCAGCACCACGTGGAGTTCCACAAATTGAAGTTACATTTGATATAGATGCAAACGGTATAGTTCACGTATCTGCAAAAGATATGGCAACAGGAAATGAACAAAAAGTTTCTATTACAGCTTCAACAAACTTAACTGACGAAGATATAGAAAGAGCTGTAAAAGATGCAGAAGCACATGCTGCAGAAGATAAAAAGAAAAAAGATGAAATTGAAGCTAGAAATGAAGCAGAAAGCCTAACATACAATTGTCAAAAAACAATAGATGAATTAGGAGATAAAATTAGTGGAGAAGAGAAAGCAAAAGCAACAACTGAAATAGAAAATGTAAAGAAAGCATTAGAAGGTTCAGATGTTGATAAAATCAAAGAAGCTACAGAAAAATTAAAACAAGCTTTCTATTCAATGTCTGAAAAATTATATGCTCAAGCAAATACAGCAGGAGCAAATCCAGGAGCTGAAAACGCAGAAGGACCAAAAACAGACGAAAACGGAAATGTATATAATGCAGATTACAAAGTAGAAGACGATAAAAAAGACGACAATAAATAGTTGTTTTCGCCCAAGTGGGGGAGCCCCTATTTGGGCGAATTAGTTTGATATCTAGTTACAATTTACTAATCTTCACGAAGCACGTAGATATTTTGTGAGGAAAATTGTAATGAATATAAAAATAGAAATTCGTCGAATATTAAAAATAGTAGGCGAAGGAGGAAAAAATGGCTGAGAAGAAAGATTATTATGAAATTTTAGGAGTAAGTAAAAATGCAACAGATGACGAACTAAAAAAAGCATATAGAAAGCTTGCAAAAAAATATCATCCTGATGCAAATCCAGACAATAAAGCAGAGGCAGAAGCAAAATTCAAAGAAGTAAATGAAGCATATGAAACTTTATCAAATCCTCAAAAAAGACAAATGTACGACCAATTTGGAACTGCTGATCCACAAGGATTTGGAGGAGCAGGTGGACCTTTTGGAGGCAATGGTGGATATTATTCATATACAAGCTCAGGATTTGATGGATTCGGAGATATTTTTGGAGATCTAGGAGACTTGTTTGGATTTGGAACAGGAAGAACATCAAGAGCTCAAAAAGGGCCTGTAAAAGGAGCGAATTTAAAGTATGATATTACTCTTACCTACGAAGAAGCATATACAGGAGTAGAAAAAGAAATAAACATATCAAGAAACGAAACGTGTAATATATGTTCGGGAAGTGGTGCAAAACCTGGAACAAATCCTGAAACTTGTTCAGTTTGTGGAGGCAGAGGAACAATTACTAAAATGCAAACCACTTTATTAGGACAAATGAAAGTTCAAACAACATGTTCAAATTGTCATGGAACAGGAAAAGTAATAAAAAATGTATGTGATAATTGTTTAGGTAAAGGAACTGTTAGAAAACAAGCCAAAATAAAAATTAAAATTCCAGCAGGTATAGATGATGGTCAAACAGTAGTTCTAAGAGGAGAAGGAGAACCAGGTAAAAATGGTGGAGAAAAAGGTGATATATATGTAACAGTTAGACTAAAAAGACATAGCATTTTTACTAGACAAGATGATAATGTATATTGCGAAATACCAATTACCTTTACACAAGCTACTTTAGGGGCAGATATTCAAGTTCCACTAGTAGACGGAACTACTGTAACTTATAAAATTCCGGAAGGAACACAAACAGGTACTAAATTTACAATAAAAGATAAAGGTTTTGTCCATATAAATTCAGGATATAAAGGAAATTTAATATTTACAGTACAGGTGCAAGTTCCAAAAAGATTATCAAGAGAACAAAGAGATTTACTTGTAGAACTTGCAAAAACAATGAACGAACAACC